>CAZYOD010000144.1:0-4049 GCA_964648635.1 uncultured Balneolaceae bacterium
CATTTACGAGTCACTCCGGGAAACACTCCCCACTACCGAAGAAAATTTACATACCATCGAAGATGAATTGCTTAATTTAGAACCGTTCGATCTGCTGCGCTTTGTGATTGATGGCACCACCCCCTCGATCAGAGGGTTTACCATGCAGCCTACCCCAAACATGCTTTTTACGCGGGATCTGGCTGCGGTAGTCAATCAAAGTATTTTGCTTTCGCGTCCGGCTAAAAAAGCACGCGTGCGTGAGGCTATTCTTATGGAAACGCTCATTAACTTTCACCCGCTTTTTGAAGATATCAAAACGAACACCATCAAAATTGCGGATCAGGAATCCATCGAGGGCGGCGATGTGCTTGTAGCCTCCAAAAATTTGGTGTTGATCGGGATGAGTGAACGTACGTCATTTAGCGGATTAATGACGGCCACGGAAGGTCTGCTCAAACAGGGCGTAGAGCATGTGCTGGCAGTGGACATTCCAAAACAACGATCATCGATGCACCTGGATACTATTTTTACTTTTGCCAGCGAGGATGAATGTATCGCTTTTCCGCCGGCTATCACCGAACGCCGTGATAACGTAGTAGCCCTACAATCCCAAAACGGATCCGTTATTACAGAATCAATGCCTTCATTAAAAGAAGCACTGGAGGAATATCTGGGACGCGATTTAACATTTATCAACTGCGGCGGCAAACAGCGGACCAATCAATTTCGAGAGCAATGGACTGACGGTGCGAACGTTTTTGCCTTAGCCCCCGGAATTGTTGTGGGATATGAACGAAACACAAATACGTTTCGGGAGTTGAACGAACATGGATATCAATTGATGAATCAGTATGAGTTTATCGAAGAATATAAAGATCAATCCTTCGATCCCACTGAAAAGAAAATTGCTATCAGCTTTTTAGGTCACGAACTCTGCCGGGGACGCGGCGGAGCACGATGCATGACCATGCCTCTTGCAAGAGAATCATAAAAACATTCCACCTTTGGATAATAAACCTTCTACAGATTCAACGCGCTTTCAAGTCGATCAATTTGGTGCCGAGTCTACGGTAACGCAACGGGAACAGCAGGATTTGGATCCCAAAACTATTTTTAAACACTTCGGCCTTTTTCTTATTACCGTTGTAACGGTCGCGCTGGCAGGGGCCGGTTTTGTGGGATTCGAACCATCCCTGTTTCCGTTTTCTCTGCCTTCCCTATCCGATTTTTACCGCGGACTTTTGTTTTCGGGATTACTGCTCGGCTTTCTCGGCGTACACGAATTCGGGCACTACTTTGCGGCCATGTATCATAAAATTAAAGTCTCTCTGCCGTACTTTATTCCCGTTCCGCTGGGCATTGGAACGGTGGGCGCCGTCATCCGTATCAAACAAAAAATCAACGACACCTATAAGATGTTTGATGTAGGTGCTTCGGGGCCAATTGCCGGTTTTATTGTTTCGCTGGGCATTTTGCTTTATGGATTTTCTACCCTGCCAGATCCCTCGTTCATCCAAAATTTCGCCGGACATGATGCCGTCAAAGAATATGTTGCCGCACACGGTATCTTTCCCGATAGCCCGCCGCAGGAAACCAATGGCAACCTACTGATGGTCGGCAATACACTGCTTTATGGATTCTTAGCTTCCTTCTTTGAAAACGTGCCGCCGATGTGGGAAATGTATCACTATCCCTTCCTGTTTGCGGGATGGCTCGGGCTGTTCTTTACCGCCCTCAATCTAACACCGATCGGTCAGCTCGACGGCGGACACATTCTCTACTCGCTTATCGGATTTAAGAAACATCGCACGGTGGCGCGTATCTTTTTCGGCATACTTATTACTCTGGCCGGAGTCGAGGCGATTCCCTTTATCCATATTTCGCTCGGCGAATACGATAACTCGCTGGGAATTCTCAGCTGGATAATTTGGGCGGGAGTCCTTTATACACTGCTCCGCAAGGCTTTTCATGACGATCTCAACTGGATACTGCCCGTTCTGGGATCGGCGCTGGCAATTTCCGCACTTTATCTTTACGGCGTAGTTGGAAATATCACTACCTCCGGCTCGTTGATTTGGGTGGTTTGGTCGTTTTTCATCGCTTACTTCGTAGGTATCGAGCATCCGCCCGCCTTACGCGAACGCGAGCTGGATCCCACAAGAAAATTTCTGGGATGGCTAAGCATGGTAATTTTCATTTTATGTATCAGCCCAAATCCGCTCTATTTGATCTAGCGATCTTTTCCTTATCTTTAACATACTTTTTAACCTCTGACTAACCTAACATACCTCATGCGCTATCTATCGCTATTATTATTTGTCGCTTTATTTATTGGATGCTCCGGTGAAACTCCTGAGGATTTGAACGAAAGAGTTGATCAACTGATTGCTGAAGATAACTACCCCAAGGCTATTACTCTTTTAGAAGATGCCAATCCGGATGAAACAGAAGCTGATATCCCGGAACTGAAGGAGAAGACACACTTGAATTATGGTTTATATCTGGAATACCGGGGACCGGAAGGAAGCACGATGCGCGATCGCATGACCTCCGCTCTGCAACAGTATATCGAAGTGCTGAATATCAATCCCGAAAATGAAAAAGCTCGAGCTGAGATTGAACAAATTATGAGTATCTACGATACAATGGATGGTAAATCACCCGGCAAAGAAATTTTAGCGGATCTGCGAGAGCTTGGATTTGATTATTGATGAAACGGTAAAGGTTAGACGGCAGACAGACTTTTCATCTGCCATCTAACATCTCACCTTTCACGCTGTCTGTTAGAAGCTTACTTTTCGCTAATTGAAGAACATTTAACACGCTCAACAGTCTTACATGTCCAAAAACTCAACGCCAACCATCAAAAACCGCAAGGCCCGCCACGAGTATCTTATCGAGGAAACGTACGAAGCCGGCTTGGTTTTACGCGGATCGGAAGTTAAATCACTGAGACAGGGCAAGGCCAGCCTCAGTGAGGCGTTTGCCTATATGCAGGATAGAGAGGTATGGCTGCGGGATATGTATATCAAACCGTATGAACATGCTTCGTACACTAATCACGATGACCGCCGCGAGCGAAAGCTATTGCTCAACAAGCGCGAAATCCGCGAAATAGATAAGGCCATTACTCAAAAGGGCTACACGCTCATCCCTCTGAAGTTGTATTTTAAAAAGGGTTACGCCAAAGTTCTTATCGGTATCGCCAAGGGTAAAAAGAAATACGACAAACGAGAAGATATAAAAGAGCGCGACACCAAGCGCGAACTGGAACGTAAGTATAAAGGCACGTATAAAGTCAACATGTAATTCTAACTCATGTTCGGTTTTAAAAAATGGCGCCGACAACGATTGTACAAACAGCCCTTCCCGGATGAATGGCAGCCTATTCTCCGAAAAAACGTACCCTACTTTCGACATTTACCGGCTGACCTTCAGTCTAAGCTGCAAGGTTTTATTCAGGTTTTCATTCATGAGAAAACATTCGAAGGGTGCGCCGGCCTCGAAGTTACGGACGAAATTCGGGTGACGATTGCTGCACAAGCTTCTATCCTTCTTCTTGGTATTGAAGATTTGTCCTCCTTTTACGAAGGACTCCGATCGGTTCTGGTCTATCCCGAAAGCTATGTTGCCAAAGTTAAAAATACGCACAACAGTTTCTTTGTGGAAGAAGGATTCCAGCAGCGCCACGGCGAAGCGTGGTCGCGCGGACATGTAGTACTGGCGTGGGACGAAGTTAAAAAAGGAGCCTCCGATATCCGCGACGGTCAGAATCTGGTATTCCACGAATTTGCCCACCAGCTGGACTATGATTACGGAGCCACCAGCGAGATAGAATCCACAAACGATCAATCTCATTATTTGTCTTGGGGATGGGTAGTCGGCAACGAATACAACAATCTTCTCGAGGCGCTCAAACGCAATCAACAAACGCTGATTGATGAATACGGGGCAACCAACCTGGCCGAGTTTTTTGCTGTCGTGACTGAATATTTTTTTGAAAGGCCGCTAGCTCTTCGAAAAAGACACCCCGAGCTCTATAAGCAACTGCAAGAATTTTACCAACA
>CAZYOD010000144.1:4149-6242 GCA_964648635.1 uncultured Balneolaceae bacterium
ACACCTATCAGCTGTTTTTTACTACGCAATGCGACAAAAAATTACTCTCTGTATTACCTCTATGGTTTATTAAAATATATTGAAGTGAAGAAAAATAGAGAGATAAATAAAATCCATTTTAGAGGTGAGTCACATGTCAAAGCCAAAACAAGAAGTTATAACTACCGACAAAAAATCCTTCTCGCGTAGGGATTTTATTAAATATTCTGGAGCTTTTGCTTCAGCACTTGCTTTAACCATGTACGGTTGTGAAGATAACACTACCGGCATTACAAGCATTAGTAATGAGGAACTTAATCCTCTTACCGCAGCCAAGGGAAAAGATGGAAATAAAGTGAACCTTGGATCAGGAGATGTGGGAGTATTAAACTATGCCTACGCTTTAGAGCAATTGGAAGCGGCTTTCTACACAAAAGTCTTGGAAAATCCGCCGTCCGATCTTTCTCCCCAAGAAATGCGGGTGCTTGAAGACTTGCAAAAGCACGAAGTTGCCCACCGCGATTTCTATAAAGCTGCTTTGGGAGACAATGCTATACCGGCACTTCAAGTCGATTTCAGTTCAATTAGTTTTGAAAATGCTGAAAGCGTATTAGTTGCTTCACGGACCTTTGAAGATCTCGGAGTTTCAGCGTATAACGGTGCAGGCCAGTTACTCGAAAACACTGATCTCCTGCTTGTTGCCGGGAAGATCGTCTCCGTCGAAGCGCGTCATGCCGCTGCTATTCGTGATCTGATTAAGCCCAGAACAGCCCATTTTGCCGGTGATGATGTTGTCAATGACAATGGCCTGGATGTGGTCAGGACACCATCCGAAGTGTTAAATCTGGCATCTGATTTCATTGTAACTAAAATTGATGCCAGTGGCCTACCCCAATCCGCCAACTAACATTACGCTAAACATTTATCGAGGTTCATTATGAATTTTTTAAATCCTTTTGATGATTTGCATTCTGAAAACCAAAGCAAGAAAAATAAAGAACAGTTTGTGAGTCGAAAACAAGCACTAAAGCAAATGAGTAGCTACACCAAAAAATTTGCGCTAGCAGCCCTTCCTCTTGGTGTAATAAGCTCAATATCCAAAGCTAAGCCGGGATCCACGGGTGATATTATAGATGTTTTAAACTTTGCTCTCACCTTAGAATTACTAGAAGCCGAATTTTATAACAAGGGTTTTTCATCTGGAATTATTCCTGTGGAGGACCAACCGATCTTTAGCCAAATTCGGAAACATGAAAATGCCCATGTTCAATTTTTAAAGAGGGTTATACGTTCTTTGGGTGGCAACCCGGTTCAAAAACCTAACTTCGACTTTACGTCTGGGGGCAGATTTAAACCCTTCAGTCAGTATTATCAATTCTTAAAGCTATCCCAGGCCTTTGAAGACACCGGAGTGCGAGCCTACAAAGGACAAGCTGGCAACCTGCAAAAGAATGATGAAGTATTGACAGCCGCTCTTCGTATTCATTCAGTAGAAGCTCGTCATGCCGCTGAAGTACGCCGCCTGCGAACTAAAAGAGGATTCGACAACATAAAGGCTTGGATCACCAATGACAGCCGTGGCTCACTTCCCGAAGTGTTTCAAGCAGTCTATGAAGGAGAAGCCAATACCACTCATGCCGGACTAGATGTCACCGAGGTCAGTGAAATCCCCACTGACGCCATCACCGAAGCGTGGGACGAGCCCCTAACCCGGGAAGAGGTACTAACAATCGCCGGATTATTTATCAGCGGATAATCAAACGTGCGTGTTAACTGTTAACATACATAGATAAAGGCCGTCCCTTAAGGCGGCCTTTAGGTTATCGAAGTATATGTGGACAATCCCGGGCTATTTTTCAGTGTTTGATAAATTACACAATAGCGCTCGGTTAATTCAACAAGCTTGTTCACCTTTTTCTCATCAGTTGCAGTTTTTAAATCAAATTGCAGGCGGATATCTTTAAAACCCACCGGGGCATTTCTGCCAATACCCAGCGTACCTTTAAAATCAAGAATTCCTTCAGCCTTTACCGAGCCTTCTGCAATTTCAATGCCCATAGCCGTAGCTACAGATTTGAGTGTCACTCCAGCACAGGCCACTAAAGCCTCCAGCA
>CAZYOD010000145.1:0-6218 GCA_964648635.1 uncultured Balneolaceae bacterium
AACCATAAGCTGTTCTGGACCATTCTTTCTCCAAACGGAGGCGGGGAACCTACCGGTGATATTGCAAATGCAATCGATGAAGAGCTCGGTGGTTTTGATTCCTTTAAAGAAGCTTTTAATAATGCAGCAACCGGACAGTTTGGCTCCGGATGGGGCTGGTTGTGTGTAAAAGATGACGGTAGCCTCGAAGTACTTTCTACCGCTAACCAGAACAGTCCTTATATGAATGGACTGACTCCTATCCTCGGAGTTGATGTCTGGGAGCATGCTTATTATCTGAAGTATCAGAATGAACGTGGCACCTATGTCAATAATTTCTGGAACTTGATAAATTGGGATCAAGTGAATGAATACTATAACGACGCCCGTTAATACTGGCGCATATTGGAAAAGAGCACTCCATTTAGTGTGGGGTGCTTTTCTTCTTCAATACTTCACAATAGAATTTTATATTTGTCGTTTAACCATAAAGCAGAATTAAATACAATTTGTTATGCAATTTGGACTTGGAGCAGGCCCTGATGTTTCGTGGATGCGCGAAGAATTAACCGATTTGGGAATTGAAGAACTTAAAACGGTTGATGATGTGGATCGTGCTATGGAAGAATATGATGAAGGCACGATGTTAATGGTTATTAATTCTGTCTGTGGATGCGCAGCCGGTAATGCTCGGCCCGGCGCAAAAATTGCGCTTGACGAATCTGATGTTAAGCCTGATCATATGGTAACGGTATTCGCGGGACAGGATAAAGAGGCTACAGCTCGGGCACGTGAGTATTTTAGCGAATATCCGCCCTCATCTCCTGCATTTGCATATTTTAAGGATGGCGAAATTAAGGCAATGATACCACGTCACCGCATTGAAGGTCGGACAAAAAATGAAATTGCTGATGATTTAAAAATGGTTTTCAAAGCTTTTGACGGTGAAGAAGAGACCGAAGAAGCAGAAAGCTAGACTTTAATATTACAGAGCTTATAAAGTCGATGGGTTGTAAATCCATCGACTTTTTTTATTGGATGATTTTCTAATCTGCAGCGGATCAGAACTTTAATGCCTTTTTTTATCGTCTGATACTTAGAAATAGTACAGATTTATCCATATCAATTTGAAAGAAACAATAGTTATTTAAATCCGTACCTTCTTCTGTTCAAGATATTATATTGAGATCTGCCCTTCTTAAGAGGCAGAATAAAAAACTGGGCGACCGAATAAATATTTAATGGGGCAACGATTATCATATTGGATTTTTCTGGGAGTGATCGGATTGGCAGCGTTTTTTGTGTTGTACTCATCGATCGCTTTTAATGCCGGTGCGCCTATTCATGACAGCAGATCTACAATTGAAGTTAAGACAGCAGAATTAGCCAGCAAGCTAGGATTCTCGGTAGACACCTTGCAGTTGGTGACGCATCGGACTCAGCATCTGAATTACTATGAAACTCTCCAAGATTCTACTGATAGAGAATTGCCCTCCGTTGGTATTTTAAACCGAAATAGGATTAACCTGACCGGTTGGGAAGTAAAAATTGGTACGGCGCAAATAGAAGGTGAGGGCTATGCGAAAGAGACAAGTGATTTTATGGCCGAATTGGGCCGTCTAACGCTCCGGTACGACCAACAGGGGCAAGTTCGAAGGATCACATCCTTTAATCAAAACTCGAATCCTACCTTTGTGTCCGGGGATTCTGTTTTAGCAATTGCTAATCATATTGTTGGCGACATTTTAGGGTACAACCTGCAAAATTACAGGCTTAATTTTGTAGATGTTAAAGATACATTACTTACTACTGAGCCCGACTATGGCAGGAAATCACTGGATTTGTCGGATACAAGCGTCGGCAATAACATGGTGTTTAGCTGGTCAAAAAAGAGCAGTGATCTCTCAGGTCCTAACGAAATCATGCTCGAAGTGAAACCCATAATTCGGGAAATCAATACGCCTTCGATGGCAAGTATTAAGTATGGGGTTTCCATTGAAGATTTTAAGGCTTTGGATCAATATGAGCCCGAACAGCTTGATCAAGTAAGAAGCTTAGGCATTATTGATCTCCTTACAACCTTTGGTTCGTTGGCGATTTTGTCCATTCTTATTTTCTTTGTTGGCATCAAGTTCATCAACAAAGGGCAGGTAGAATGGCGGCGCGCTATTTTCATCTTAGTAAGCATAACCCTGGCTATTTTGGTATGGCGAATCATCTATTTGGTCAATACTATGGATGGGTTCTGGAATCATACCAGCGAAGCCCTTTTTATTTTAAACAGTCTGATATTTGCTGCCGCTTTAGGATTATATGCGGCAATGGCTTATATCGGTTGGGAAGCGATGGCTCGTTCCGGAAATCAGGAGCAGTTGCACTTGCTGGACGCTTTTTGGCGAAAACGATTTTTCTTTCGAGAAGCCGGTGAAGGACTTTTGCGGGGGTACGCTCTCGGCGGAGTGATGCTGGGATTATTTGCTGTTGCGCTTTATTTGATGGGTACTGAATATTATCAAGCTGACAGCCAGTTCGGCTTTTCCGAGGCCAGCATGCAGCCGAAATTGCTAACAATTAATATCGCATTATGGATTAATGTATGTCTAATTGCACTGGGGCATATTGGCGTGTTGACTGGATTTCTGCAGTCAAAAATTAAGAACCGGTGGCTATTTTACCTTGCCGGAATGCTCCTTATTGGTTTTTTGATTGCAGGATCAGGAATGCTGCTCGAAATAAACGGTCCTGAGTGGTATGATATACTTGTGTTTTCGTTGATTGGATTGGTTGTTCTATATGCTATGGAGCAGTCGGGCCTTTTGTCATTTGCGACCGGTTGGTGGGTGTTTATGGCAATAGTGTTGATTATGCCTTACTGGGGATCTGCAAGCCTTGATGTAGCTTACGTAGCATGGACCCAATTTTTTATCCTCAGCATTCCATTGGTATATGGATTCATCGCTTACAAATACGGAAATTCTGTTTCCGAACTGGGCGGATATATTCCTGAATATCAAGAGCGAATGGCTAATCATTTGCGGGTGGAAAAAGAAATTGAGATCGCCCGTGAAAGCCAATTTAAGCTAATGCCGCTGCAACCGCCGGTTGTAGAAAACGTGGATGTGTATGGCTTTTTTATGCCATCATTCGAGGTGGGCGGAGATTATTTTGACTATATCGTAAGCAGTAACGGCTCAGCCAATTGCCAGGTACTGAATATGACTATTGCCGATGTTTCGGGTAAAGCGATGAAAGCCGCTATGCACGCTGTTTTTATCAGCGGGTTGTTATTATCTCGACTCCACCGCGATGCTCCCGAAGCTATTTTACGAGAGATTACTCCGACACTGCATACCCGTACCGATCGGAAAACCTTTATAACCTGTATAATTGCCCAATATGAATTGAAAAGCAGGATCTTAAGGCTTGCTAATGCGGGGCACTGTCTCCCGATTTTAAAACGTAATAGCAAAGCCGAATTTATTCGTACTCCCGAACCAAAATATCCATTGGGATTATGTCAATCAGTTAATTACCAGGCACATGAAGTGCAGATGCAACAGGGAGACTTTCTGTTATTATATTCCGATGGACTTCCCGAAGCTGTTAATTCAGAAGGTGAAAGGTTCGGATTTGAAAGTCTTATATCGCTGGTAGAGTCATTGGATACCGAGGGCCGTCCAAGTAACGAAATAGCTATTGATATTAAGCGGCGGGTCCAAAAATTTAGTGACTATCAATTGGCTGATGATACCACTATTATATGTCTCAAAATTTAATGGATTATGTTCCTTTTTTTAAATGTGCATCCCTAGCATATGCTAACTGTAGCATATGCTAACTGTAGAATCATCTTTTTAAATTAACATTACGTATGGCTCAAGATAAATTTTCGGGTATGGATATGAATATACCCCCCCAACTCAAAAAATTCAGCAAGAACCTCCGGTATATTATTCTGGGAGCTTTTGTACTTATGGTGGCTTTTTCTTCCTTCTTTACGGTTAATCCTGAAGAAGTAGGAATGGTCATGCGGTTTGGAGAATTTACCCGAACTGCAAATCCCGGTTTGAACTTTAAAACTCCTTTTGTGGAGGAGGTACGTTATGTGCCTATAGAACGTCAATTAAAACATGAGTTTGGCTATCGTACGACTAATGCCGGTGTCCGTTCTAATTATCAAAAAGAAGGATACCGCGATGAATCACTCATGCTTACCGGTGATCTTAATTTGGCCGATGTAGAATGGGTCGTGCAATATCGTGTTATTGATCCTTATAACTTCCTTTTTAAAATCCGGAATCCTGAACAAACTCTGCGCGATATGTCAGAGTCCGCAATGCGACAGATTGTGGGCAATCGAACCGTGAATGAAGTACTAACGGTTGGACGTTCAGAAGTTACTCAAAAAGTACAAGATCTTATTCAAAGCTTAGCCGATGAATATGAGTCAGGCATACGTATTGAACAGGTTGTACTGCAGGATATCAATCCGCCTGATCCTGTAAAGGCTTCGTTTAACGATGTAAATGAAGCACAGCAAGAAAAGGAAACCTTAATCAATCAGGCAAAATCAGAGTATAACAAAGTAGTGCCTCGTGCCAAGGGAGAGGCGCAGGAAACGATCCAAAGGGCAGAGGGGTATGCGATAAACCGTATTAACCGAGCTGAGGGGGAGGCTTCTCGTTTTAATCAGCTCTATCGCGAGTATATAAAAGCTCCGGAAGTTACCAAACGCCGGATCTATCTTGAAACGCTTGAGGATTTATTACCCGAGATCGGAAGTAAGATTGTGACTGATCAAAATGGAAATAGCGTATTGCCGCTGCTCCAGATGCAGATGGATGGGGTAAAAGTAAATCGGTCGAATTCTAATTCACAGAATAAGTAAGATGAAGAATTACAAAAGCATAACATTGTTAATCATCCTGGGCGTTGTTGTTCTTATTGGTCTGGATGGATTTTATATCGTTGATGAAACCGAACAGGTAATTATAACGCAATTTGGTGAACCTATTGGTGAGGCTGTCACTGATCCGGGTATAAAGTTTAAAGTTCCGTTTATCCAAAAAGCTAATTATTTTGATGAGCGTTACCTGGAATGGGATGGTGATCGTAATCAGGTGCCTACTAAAGACAAAAAGTTTATTTTTGTGGATGCCTATGCCCGTTGGCAAATAACTGATCCGCTACAATTTTTTAAGCGTCTGCGGGATGAGCGCGGAGCACAATCGCGGTTGGATGATATCCTTGACGGCGAAACACGAAATGCCATTGCTTCGAACAATCTGGTAGAGGTGGTGCGATCAACGAATCGAGATCCCGAATCAGATGCAACCATTACCGATATTGTTGAGGATTCGCTGGAACAGATTGCGGTCGGACGTGAAGCAATACAGGAAGAGATCCAGCAATTGGGTAATCAGCGAGCAGAAGACTTGGGGATCGCCATTCTGGACTTCCGATTCAAACGCATCAACTATGTAGAGGATGTGCGACAAACGGTTTATGACCGAATGGTCAGTGAACGTAACCGCATAGCCGATAAGTTTCGATCCGAGGGTGAAGGAGAAGCGGCACGCATTAGCGGAGAGAAAGAACGGGAGCTAAATGCTATCCAGTCAGGGGCTTATCGTAAGGCTGAAGAAATTCGCGGAGAGGCTGATGCAAAAGCAACAGCTATATATGCCGAGGCTTATGATCAATCCCGGTCTGCGCGTGAGCTTTATAACTTTACGCGTACCATGGAATCGTACGGAAAAGTGTTTGATGACCAAACATCATTAATACTATCCACCGAAAGCGACTTCTACCAGTATCTAAATGACATAAAGGAATAAACAAAAACCCCACAGGGTAACACCTCGTGGGGTTTTTTCATACTTTTTGTTTATACAGTATACTAACCGGAATCTACCGTTTGAGCCATTTCCTCTAGAACACGATGTGTTATCTCTATGCTTTGCTTAGTGTTAATTCTGGCTTTCAGCTTCATTAAAATACTGTAAAGGCCCATGTGGACTTTAGTACTGTAGATGAAATTTTTATCACCGCGAGGCTCATTCATTATCGGCATCTTTTTGGCATAACCGGTGATTCTTTCTTTAAAATCAGGATTGCCAAAATCGAATTGCTCTTCCATATAAGGTTGGGCAAAGGTGTTGCCGTAATTTTTGCAAAACTGGAAAAACTCCTCTTCCTTCCGGGGATTCTCGGGATTTTCTTTAATAATACCCAGTTGG
>CAZYOD010000146.1:0-6201 GCA_964648635.1 uncultured Balneolaceae bacterium
GGCTCTTCCTATATGAGATCGATTTAGTTCGATCGAACCAATGGATTGTTGAATTCGCCAGTCATATGGATACTGTAACCCAAATTACACTTGGTGCGGCTGTGGGAGAGGCCGTATTGGGTAAGAAAATAGGAAACAAGGCTCCGATGTGGGGGGCGATATTCGGAGTAGTACCCGATTTGGATATTTTGGCTTCTCCTTTTTTAACTGAAGTACAGGCACTTGCCGTGCATCGGGGGATAACTCATTCTCTTTTTTTCTGTATCGTAGCGGCCCCGCTTTTTGGTTGGCTGCTGCATCGGTATTATCAGAATAAAAAGGTAAAATGGCGTGATTGGTCACTGCTGATTTTTCTTGTGCTGCTAACACATATTCTGATCGATGCTCTTACAAGCTACGGTACCCAAGTTTTGCAGCCGTTCAGTAACTATTCGCTCAGCATTAACTCTGTTTTTATTATTGATCCGTTTTTTACCCTGCCCCTGTTATTGGGAATCTTGTCTGCCCTGTTTTTAAAAAGAACATCCAACCGGAGAAGATGGGTTAATGGGCTCGGACTTGCAATAAGTTCTTTTTATTTGATGGCGGGGCTGGGGATTAAAACGCATGTAAATTCAATTTTTGAGCAAAACTTTACCGAGGAGCAAATTCATCCCCAAAGGTACATGACTACGCCTGCTCCCTTCAGCATTTTTTTATGGACAGGTTATGCCGTAGATAAAGATACTGTCTATGCCGGGTTGTATTCTGTTTTTGATGAGGATCGAAAGATCGAGTTTTATTCCGTGGTGCAGAATGAATCGTTGCTGGACCCGTATCGCGATCAGTTGCCGGTCGAGCGATTAATTTGGTTTTCGCAGGGATTTTTTGCGGTGGATAAAAACTCGGATGAGTTAATCGTTCACGATCTCCGGTTCGGTCGCTCTGACCTTTGGCTGGGGAATGATTCTGCTCCGTTTGTCTGGAATTACCGGCTGCAGTTCAATGATGATTCAACCGAGGTAGTGGGGTTCGAGCAATTCGAGCCTGGTTTAAATATCAGTAACGAAATGTGGAGCGGGTTGGTCCGACGTACTTTTGGCAAAGAAGCCAGATAGCATCTGCTCGATAAGCAAACTTAGTCTGTCACCCTGAACTTGATTCAGGATCTCGGATAGCAATAATCGTTGCTTTAGCTACTCATAATAACAAAGCTTCTTGCCGCGCGAGATTCCGCATCGGTGTGCGGAATGACCAACAAGCGGTTATTTATTTTATTAACCTCCCCCCAGCGGTTTAATTTATTCTTCACCTTCGGCCGGCGGCAGGTTGCCGTCTGTCACGCTTTTAAAGACTTCCAGCATTTCCATCGGCAGCGGTAGAAGTGCGAATGTGGTATTTTCCTCGCTGATTTCATTCATCGTTTGCAGATATCGCAACTGAAGGGCCATTGGTGCTTCTTTCATCATATTGGCCGCATCAACAAGTCGTTCGGCAGCCTGATATTCACCTTGTGCATTAATCACTTTGGCTCGGCGATCGCGTTCTGTTTCTGCCTGACGTGCCATAGCGCGCTTCATGTTTTCCGGCAGCACCACATCACGGACTTCCACCGATACCACCTTAATGCCCCATGGGTCGGTCTGGCGATCAATAATCTCCTGGATGTTTTTATTGACCTTTTCACGTTCAGCCAACAGTTCGTCTAATTCCACCTGTCCCACAATACTGCGCAGGGTCGTTTGCGCCAGCATAGATGTGGCATGAATATAGCGCTCAACCTGAATGACGGCTTGTTCGGCATCCAATACACGGAAAAAGGTGATCGCATCTACATGTACCGTTACGTTGTCTTTGGTGATAACTTCCTGCCGGTCTACATTTATGGTAAGGACCCGTAAATCTATGCGCTCAATTTTATCAATGAAGGGAATCAAGAAGATAAGTCCCGGTCCTTTTGTTGTTAAAAATTTCCCCAGCCGAAATACGACCGCCCGTTCATATTCACGCAGAATCTTAAACATCTGGGGCAGCAGGATGGCGGCCAGAATCGCAAATGTTATGATCCAAGTTAAGGTGTCAAAAAATGAACTGTTATCTTCCATGGGAACCTCTTTTTTGATTAAGTAGCAGTCTCATTGCCTGTTTGAGATATTTCAGAAATAGGTTTTACTTTTATTTTAAGTCCTTTGATAGCCACAATTTCGCACTTTTCTCCTACCTCCAGTACTTCATCGCTGGTAGCATTCCAGTATTCGCCGTTTATAAAAATGCGGCCTTTCTGTGAATTAATCTTTTCTATTACCTCTGCCCGTTTCCCGATCATCGATTCTTTGCCCGTTTTGCTACTCGTAAATTGGGCGCGGATGCCTTCGGTGACAATCCAGATAAAAAATAGTGTGGTAAGGATGGTGGCCGGTATCAACCAAGCCCAAGAAAGCCCCATCGATTCTGGTAAATCCTGAAACAACATTAACGCACCAAGAAAAAAGGATACTGCTCCTCCTGCGATGAGAAGTCCGAATGTGGGGGTGAAAGCTTCGGCTATAAACAGCATAATTGCCAGCCCGATGAGAACAAATCCCGCTATATTAATGGGCATGGCGGCCGAAGCGTACAGAACGAGGATCAGGGCAATGACTCCGGCTACACCCGGTACAATGGCGCCGGGATTAGTTACTTCTCCGATAATGCCATAGATCGCAATCATAGTGAGAATCAACATAACTTCGGGCCGCATTATAAATCCGAGAAACTTCTCGGCCAGATTGGTGGGCAGTTCGCGGATAGTGGCATTATTGGTTTTTAAGGTATCTCCGTCTATTACTCTGCCATCGATTGTTGCTAAGAGTTCTTCGCGGTTGGTCGATATATAATCAATAACATTTATTTCAAGTGCCTCATCCGCTGTAATAGCTTCTCCGTCTCTAACCGCAGACCGTGCCCATTCGGCATTGCGGTCGCGTCGGTTGGCTATGCTCTCGATAAAACTTTCGGAGTAGTTAAAAATCTTCTTTTGCATGACCGAATCAGCCTGACCGCCCATCTGTACCGGCGATGCGGCTCCAATCGTAGTAGTAGGTGCCATAGCAGCGATGTGAGCAGCCATCGTTATGAAAGTGCCGGCGCTGGCAGCCCGGGCACCTTCGGGGGCTACATATACGGCAATAGGCATGTCATCAGAATCCAAGAAGGCCTGGACGATGTCTTTTGTGGATTCCAACAGTCCGCCAGGTGTATCAAGTTGGATAATCAAACATTCTGCTCCTTGCTCATGAGCTGTACTGATTCCCCTGTTTATATAATTGGTCGTGGTTGGAGATATTGATCCGTCAATGGAAATCATAGTAACTACAGGATTACTATCGTCCGTTGACCGAGTAGTATCTTGCTGAGAAGAGCCACTCGCAATCAATAAAGGCAATATTGATATGAGGATTAAATGTTTCATACCATAAAGTTATTAAAATGTGTCTCCGAAACAATAGAGGCTTATGAGATTTTGCACCGCCGGATATCATGGTAAGAAAACACAAGCAATTTTCAGAAGACTTTTTTGTGTCGTATTATTTTATTAAAAGTCATGCTGACCAATTGTTTAGCAGGTTTGCTGATCTTAGAGACACGACTTATATTACGCCCAAATATTTAACTAACTAATTAGTTCTTTTATGGCGGCTAAACCCACAAATACCCGAAGTGAAATAGTAGAAGCAGCTCGCAAGGAGTTTTTTGCCCATGGCTATGAAGGGGCGCGACTTAAGAAAATTGCTGATCAGATTGGCGTAACCAAAGCAATGATCCATTATTATTTCAATACGAAGAAAGAGCTTTTCGAGCATGTGTACAGCCAGTCTATCAATGAAATTTTTGGGAATCTAAATAGTATAATTGACCGGGATACCCCATTATTCAAAAAGATTGAGCAGATAATTGAGGCTTGTCTTAGTAATGCAGAGAAATATCCCAAAGTGTTATCATTTGTGATTACAGAGGCGGATCGTAAGCCGGAATGGCTGCAGCCTATCTTTGAGGAGCAGATTCAGCTGGAGTTGGTATCATTCGAAAGTGAGCTTAATAAAGCAGCGGCAAATTATGAAATTGCAGCCGTAGATCCTCAAAACCTGTTGCTTAATATTTTTTCGCTCTGCTACTATCCGGCGCTTTCGGCAACCATCAACCGCTCGATGTTAAATAGTTCTAAAAATGGAAGCCTCGATAATAGAAAGGGGGTAATTCTGGATACTGTTCTTAACTGGTTGACCGCCTAAAGTATTAAACCGAGCTAAATTTTATTAATACACTCTAACTCGGTTTTTTTAAAGCTTTTTTTATTTTCTTGATTGAGTAAAGGTCGTCTTGAGGGGAAACAAATCTATCACTCCGGACTGCAATCTAATACGGCTACAATGGGTACGAAGAATACTCGTCAGCTTGCCGCTGTAATGTTTACCGATATAGAAGGCTATACAGCGATAATGCAAGCGGATGAAAATCAGGCAAACAAACAGAGCGAACAGCATCGCAGGGTACTGGAAAAGAGAGCCTCAGAATTTGAGGGTAAGGTGCTGCACTATTACGGGGATGGAGCACTCACCATCTTTAACAGTGCCTACAATGCGGTTAAGACGGCCATTAAAATTCAGAAAGATTTAGCAGATTCCCATCTTCCGCTACGTATAGGTATTCATGTTGGTGATATAGCTTTCAACAGTAGACAGGTATATGGAAATGCGGTAAACATAGCTGCTCGTTTGGAGTCGCTTTCTGTACCCGGCGGGATTTTAATTTCCGAAAAGGTGGTCGAGGAGGTTAAAAATCACCGGCATATCCAAACGACTATACTTGGGACCTTTAAATTGAAAAATGTGCAACACCCGGTGATGATTTATTCGGTGAGTAATGAAGGGATCAAGGTTGCGACGGCCAAAGAAATTAAAGCGAAAAATAAGGGTGCAAAAAATCGGGTGGTGGTACTGCCTTTTGTGAATATGAGCGATGAATTGGGGTTTGACTACTTCAGCGATGGATTAACCGAAGAAATAATCAATGGTTTAACCAAAATAAAGCAGCTGGATGTTACCTCACGCACTTCCTCGTTTGCTTTCAAAGGTCAAAATGAGGATGTCCGGAGTATAGGCGAAAAGCTTTCCGTCTCTCACGTGCTGGAGGGAAGTGTCCGCAAAAATAAAGATAAGATTCGGGTAACGGCTCAGCTTATTGAAACGGGAGAGGGCTTTCACCTTTGGTCGGAGACCTATGACTGCCATTTAAAGGATATTTTTGAAGTGCAGGATAAAGTGTCACACGAAATCCTGGAAAAATTCCAAGACAGCTTTGATGAAAAAACCACTGAAGAAGATTTAACGGGCATACTTTCGGATAACCAAAATGCATTTAAATTATATTTGGAGGGGAAATTTCAATGGGATAAGTGGACAATTCCTTCCGTTCGAAAAGCTATGAAAAGCTTTACCAGTGCAATAGAAACGGATCCCGACTTTCTGAAAGCATATATCGCACTGGCCAACTGCTATATTTATTTGGGAACGATGGGACAGATGTCAGCCCGATTGTCATTTGAAAAAGCCGAGAAGGTAATAAAAGACGTTCTTGAGTTAGATCAACATTCAGCTGAAGCCCATGCGGCAGACGGGTTGGTAAAGGCACTGTACCGACATGAGTACGTAAGTGCAAACGATGCATTTGGGCGGGCGTTTGCTATTAATGAGAATATGGCCAATCCCTATTATTTCTATTTTCTGTTTTTGAATATCATCGGTAAAAAACGGGCCGCCGTGGAATGGATGGAACAGGCACTGTCAATATATCCGTCAAATTTAATTTTCAACACGGAGCTCGGCCGCGCCTATTACTGTGCGAATCGATACACGGAAGCGCTTGAGCAGTTTAATTACACACTTGAGCTGGACTCCTCATTTTTACCGGCTTTGGATGGAAAGGGTTGGAACCTCTTAGCAATGGGTGAGCAAGAGGAGGCGCATCAGGTTTTTGAAACGTATCAAAACCTGGTTTCTCAGGATCAAAAAAACATTCCTCAATTAGTCTATATGGCTGCACGGCTGGGAATGGAAGATGTAGCCGAGCACTTTTTAGAGTTGCTACAGATTGGTGATGATATCTCCGATAAATATGAAGTCACCTCTATCGATATTGCGTTAATCTATCTGGGACTAAAAAAATATGACGAAGTTTTTTTTC
>CAZYOD010000147.1:0-4286 GCA_964648635.1 uncultured Balneolaceae bacterium
ATTTTAGAGCATGACAAACGACACCATTTTACCGACCATCCTCACTGTGCCTATTATAAAGAATATGGCAGAACGCATGTAAGTATTTTTCTGGCTGAAGAAGGTGTAGAATTCTAAACCAAAGAAAATATTATGGAAACGTTGGCACTTTACCCGGGCTCATTTGATCCCATAACCTATGGACACTTAGACATTCTTGAGCGAGCAACTGAACTTTTTGACGAAGTAATCATCACCATTGCGGTTAACAGTAAAAAAGATACCGTTTTTACAGGTGATGAACGCGAAGCCCTCATTAGAGAGTGCCTAAAAGGAAAAGAATGGGCGGACCGGGTGGAAGTCCAGCAGTTTACCGGTCTGTTGGTAGATTTTGCCAAAGAAAAAAATGCCCAAACGCTGGTGCGCGGAGTGCGCCAGGTTTCCGATTTTGAATATGAATTTCGCATGGCGCTGACCAACCGGCGGCTTGCTCCCAATGTAGACACCGTATTTTTGATGCCAAACGAGCAGTTAACCTTCATCTCTGCCTCACTGGTAAAAGAAATTGCCTATTGGGATGGCGACCTTTCCTCTTTTGTCCCCAAACATGTAGCCAAAGCACTACACGATAAGTTTAAAGACCAAGAAAAGTAAATATACCTAGAAGTCCCCGCTTGGTGTTAGGTAATTACTTTTTCTCTTGCCAAATCCCCAACAGAGTTCAAGCCTGTCAGGTTTTCTTTTTTAGAATTAGAGTCCACTTTTTTCTATTTTCAGTCCTTTCTGAAACCTCCAAATCGATTCAGGATTTTATGATTTCAAAGCGTGCACAGGACGTCTCTCCTTCCGAAACCCTGGCCATTTCAGCCAAGGCAAAAGAACTCATGCGCCAAGGCAAATCTGTCATTTCGTTAAGCGCCGGCGAACCTGATTTTAAAACACCAAGCCATATTTGCAAGGCTGCAATCCAGGCTATTGAGGATGGATTTCACGGTTATACAATGAATACCGGCACGCCCGAGCTGCGCGACAGCATTGCTGACAAGCTGCAGTGTGTTAATAATTTAAGTTATGATCCCTCCCAAATTGTTTGCACCAACGGCGCAAAACAGGCATTGGGGTTCAGCATGCTCGCTATGATTGATGAGGGCGACGAAGTCATTATCCCGGCGCCGTACTGGGTTTCTTATCCACAGATGGTAAAGGTAGCCGGCGGCACACCTGTGACTGTGCGTACCTCCTTTGATAACAACTACCGAATGACACCCGAGCAGCTGGAAAATGCCATCACAGAAAATACTAAAGCGATAATGCTCTGTTCCCCCTCAAATCCCACGGGAACCTGCTATTCGGCTGACGAGCTAAAAGCATTGGCTGATGTATTGGATGTTCATCCAGAAGTAAACATTATCTCCGACGAAATTTACGAGTACATTGTTTTTGAGGATGAACATGTGGGAATCCTAAATGTAGCTCCCGATCTGCAAAACCGTACGGTACTTATCAACGGCTTTTCGAAAGGCTTCGCGATGACAGGATGGCGGCTTGGCTATTTGGCCGCACCTCAATCGTTTGCAGATGCCGTCGCAAAAATCCAGAGCCAGGAAACCTCGGCACCTTCAAGCATCTCACAAAAAGCAGGCGAAGCAGCTTATCGCGGCAGCCTGGAAGCGATACACAATATGCGGGATTCTTTTAAAGAGCGAAGAGACTTCATCGTCAATGAACTCTCCTCTATTGAGGGACTCAAATGCTTCACGCCGTCGGGTGCCTTTTATGTTTTCCCCAATATCGCGCACTATCTGGGCAAATCTGCATCCGGAAAGGAAATTAAAACCAGCACTGATTTGTGCATGTACCTGATTGAAGAGCACGGCTTGGCAGCAGTACCGGGAGATGCTTTTGGAGAACCTGATGGCATTAGGCTTAGCTACGCCTCGTCGATGGAGGAGCTGGAGGAAGCTATGAAGCGATTGAAAGCGGGGTTAGCTCAGCTGTCCTAAGGAACTGTAATTTTTACAATTTCATTAAGTTTGGCACATTTTATGCTATTATTGGGTGCTAAACTGGAATAATAAGCTTAATATTTTATGCCCACTTACAAATACAAACGAGAAGACGGAACCACTTTTGAAGTACGCCAAAGTATTAACGATGATGCCTTGGAAGAATGTCCCGACACCGGCCAAAAAGTAAAACGTGTAATTTCCGGCGGGGGCGGCGTAGTATATAAAGGCGATGGATTTTATGTTACCGATTACAAAAACAAGGATAATGGTTCTTCCAATGGCGCATCCTCAGAAACATCAACAACCGACTCAAACGAAAACAGTTAAATTGTGAATGCTGATCGCTCCCTGACACATGAAGAAGCACTAGAGCAATTTATTTTGCTTTGGGGAGAGATGGCATCAGCGTGGGGCATCAACAAGACGATGGCCCAAATTCATGCCCTGCTTTATGCCGAGGCCGACCCATTGGATACCGATGCAATTATGGATCAACTGGATATAAGCCGCGGCAATGCCAATATGAATCTGCGAAATCTGCTGCAGTGGCAACTTGTCCACAAGGTTCACTTCAAGGGCAATCGTAAAGATTTTTATACTGCTGAGAAAGATGTGTGGACGATTGTTTCTACGATTATCAGGGAGCGTCAGCAGCGGGAAGTCGCACCCATCCGAGAGAACTTAAACAAAACACTTGATCTGCTTGAAGAGACGGAATCACTCTCTGATGAGGAAAAGGCTTTTCGTGAGCGGATCGAGAACTTCACCGAGTTCCTGGAAATGTTTGAGCGGTTTACCGAAGCTCTGCTTCCGTATATCAACAAAAAGAAGCTTAAGTTTCTCAAACATTTAGTTAAACTCGCAGAGATGAAGCACTCTATCACGGGTCAGCCTGATTCTAATTTACCCTCTGACAACGATGAGTAAGAAAACCAGTCGACAAATCGGAGATGACGGTGAAGAGCTGGCCGCGGCATATTTGGAATCGAAAGGCTACACAATCCTGGAACAAAACTATCATTTTGAGCATGCCGAGGTAGATATCGTGGCGTACGATAATGAGTCGTATATCGTTTTTGTAGAAGTCAAAAAGCGAGCCACCAACCTGTTCGGCGAACCGGAAGAATATATCGACGATGAGAAAATACGCAACATATATAAAGCCGCAGAAGCTTGGATATACGAGCGTAAAATGGACGGAGTGCCGGTCCGCTTTGATGTGATTTCCATTCTACAACAGCGCAGCGAAGCTCCCAATATCAAGCATTTTGAAGATGCGTTCGTGCTGGGCCGGTAAAACTGCTAGACATTTGTAAGCACTCGCTGTAAAGCTGACTTTCCTCTTGACCAGTACCAGCCGATTCCAAGTCCCGTGATGACGTGCCAAATACCCCACCATGCTGCCACCAGAGCCATACCGCCCAGCCCGTCAAAAAAGTTGAAAATAAGCAGTAAGCCCAATCCCGAGTTTTGTATCCCCGTCTCCACGGCAATAGATCGGCGATCCTTTTCCGGGAGATTAAACATCGAGGCCAAGCCGTATCCGCCGGTCATGGCAAAAGCATTGTGAAAGAAGACCAGCGTAATTACAAGGTGAACATAATTCAGGAAGTTTTCGAAATTCATGGCAAAGGCAACCAGCACAAATCCTGAAAAAAAGATGATTCCAAATCCTTTTATCCACGAAGAAATTTCCCCGGCAAGGGATTCCCTGAAATAACGCAATAGCATCCCCAGTATTAAAGGGATACCTAATATCAGTCCGATTATTTTAAAGACCTCCCATAGATTGATATGAATGTCTCTCAAAATTATACTAGTCGGCTCATACAGGCTGGCCCAGAAGGCAAAATTGAAGGGCGTCATAATAATAGCTACCGAAGTAGCAATGGCCGTCATGCTTACTGAGAGTGCGGCATTACCTTTGGCCAGAAGAGAGAAAAAATTAGAAATATTTCCCCCGGGACAGGCGGCAACCATAAACATCCCCAAGGCCAAGCTTGGATGCGGCTCAAAAAATAGCACCAGCAAAAAAGTAATAACGGGCAACAATATAAACTGTGAAAAAACACCCACCAGCGTTGACTTTGGATCTTTTAACAATCTCTGGAAATCTTTAACGCTCAGCTCCAGTGCTACACCAAACATGATAACTGCCAGCGAGACGTTCATCACCAGCAATCCGCCGCCATCCAGGTTAAGCCTTATGGCATCAATCGATTCATTCATACTCAACTAGTCAAAATTAAAGCTTGGTCTGTCCTGTAAATTAAATGAATTTTTAACTGACTTTTCAGA
>CAZYOD010000147.1:4386-6179 GCA_964648635.1 uncultured Balneolaceae bacterium
CAGCCTGCATAGCAACGGCTCGGAATCAGGAGAACCAAAAAATAGTACCAGCCCCACCCGCCGCCTATAACGCATTCGGTTGTTTTTAACCGAATTTTTGTGGTATTTTCGAAACGTAATGTTCGGCAATAAAACGCCCTTAAGCAACCTCGCTGATGAATCTTCAACTTCTGAATCCCTTACGCTGGCGCAAGTCTTTTCTGGCCCTCATATTGGGTGGTTTTATAGTAATATGGCTTGCCTTTATTGATACCTACAGCATCTGGACGCGAGTTGAACTCAGCCAGCGCAAAGCGGAGCTGAAGGAAAAGAAACAACAACTTAAAGCCGAAACGGTTATTCTTAAACAAAAGATAGAACACTTGGAAACCGACCCCTTTCTGCTCGAACGTATTGCCCGCGAAGAGTACGGCATGAAAAAGGAAGGGGAAACCGTTTACAAAATAAAAGAGGTTGAATAACCCATCTCCTGGCACTTCACTTCTTAATTCTGTCAGCAACTGTTGCATGAAAACAACTTTCACACATTCCAGCTGGAAACTTTGGATGTTGCTGATAGCTCTGTTGGGCCTTAGTCAAATTGCCATTGCACAAGATACTACCGCTGTACAAGACACTTCTACTCTTCTCGATCCTAATCAGCAAATTCCACAACAAAATCAAAGAGCTCAGCAACCTGAACAAGAGGGCGCTCAGCAACCTGAACAAGAGGGACAGGTTAATTTCCAGGCTACCGACTCGCTGGTTTATGACGCCCGAAATGAACGCATTGCTACTCTTTACGGCTCATCTTCAGTGGTACACAGCTCCGGGGAGCTACAATCCGGTAAGATTGCAATGAACCTTGACCAGAATCTTGTAAGTGCCAATACCCAAACACCACAGGACACCCTGTCTCAACCGGTCCTAATTCGCGAAGGTGACCGGGTGCGCAGTAACAAAATAGATTATAACTATGAGACAGAAAAAGGACGTTTTGAAGTAGCCCGGGTGGGAGTAAGGGATGGAAATCTCATCGGTTCAAAAGTTAAAAATGAAAGTCCCCATGTAGTTTATTTAGAGGACGCCATTTATTCGACTTGTCAGCTAGACCACCCGCACTATTACATAAAAGCAGCCAAAATGAAAGTGGTCGATGAAGAAGAAGTGTTTTTCGAGCGGGCTCAGCTTTATATCCTTGATATTCCCTACCCGATTATATTTCCCTTTGGATACTTGCCCGGCCGGTTCGATCAAAAACAGTCCGGGCTGCTGGAACCAACCTATGCCTATCAAGATCGGGCAGAACGGGGACTTGGACTTCAGAATGTTGGCTGGTTCCAGTACTTCAATGATTATCTAACTGCACAAGCCTCAGTCGATATTTTTACATCCGGTACTTACTATTTGGATACCCGAACCAATTACAGTATCCGAAATAAGCTTAGTGGAAATATTCAGGTTGGCTATTCAAAGGAGAACAGCACCCTGGAATCTACTGATCCCGATTTTAGTACAAATGTCCAAAAATCACTGAGTATTACCCATAATCAAGAAATTTCGCCTTACGCCAATTTTAGTACGAACATTAACTTGCGAACGGCGGATTTCTACGAGCGCAATTCCTATGATCCCACAGAACGCGCTCAAACAAACGCCCGATCAAATATTAATTACCGTTATCGTCACCCCGAGAATCTTTACAATTTTGATGTTTCCGTGCGTCAAAACCAAAACTTTCTCACTAATGTGACCACGATTTCGGGACCGCAGATGAACTTTAGTCTTAAACAGTTTTCGCCTTTTGAAAATGC
>CAZYOD010000148.1:0-6167 GCA_964648635.1 uncultured Balneolaceae bacterium
AAGGCTGTAGAATGGATAAACAATGAATCAGCACCTGCTTTTGCCGTTGACATTCCCACGGGATTAAACTCGGATACAGGTCTGGTGATGGGCGATGCTGTAGAAGCAGATCGAACTTTTGCTTTTGGCAGCCGTAAGCTGGGATTTTATTTGAATAGCGGACCTTCTCTTACCGGATCGGTGGATTATTGTGAACTGCCCTTCCCCAATCAGTATAAAGGTGATTGCGCTACCTATTTGTTGGATGAAAGCTGGATACAGGTTAAAAAACATTCCCCGGCTAAACACAAATACGATTCCGGGGTGCTGTATATAATCGCGGGATCAGAAGGACTAACAGGCGCAGCAATCATGGCCGCCCAAAGTGCATGGGCTGAAGGATTGGGAGCCGTCATTTTAATTTGTCCGCGGGCCGTCCTGCCCATTTATGAGCAAAGTTTACCTTCCGTCATAAAAAAGCCGGTAGGCACCAGAGACGATTATTTTTTCAAAAAAGAACATGCCGGAGATGCGCTGAACATCATCGGGGAAAAAGAAGGTGCCGTACTCTTGGGACCGGGATTAGGCAGAGATAAATCTACCGTTTCTTTTGTAGATCAATTTATATCACAACATGCCGGAGATTTGGTAATCGACGCCGATGGCTTATGGTGCTTATCTCAAATATCAAAATGGCAGAAACCCAAACAAAGTAAATGGATTATAACGCCTCATCCGGGCGAACTTAAGGCGCTCATCCAACAAGATATTAGCGAAGACGACAAACGACTTGCGTCAGTAAGAAAATATGCGCAGCAGAATAACGTTACTGTCCTGTCGAAAGGATTACCCGGAATTATTGGAACACCAAGCGGCAAGTGCTATTTAACAGATTACGATACCCGCTACTTTGCCCGAGCGGGAAGCGGTGATATATTAGCCGGCAAAATAAGTGCTTTTAGAGCGTTTGGTAACGACATGGAGTTAAGTTGTGCTATGGGGCTTTTACACGGGAAACAGAAACTGGATCATTTCTTAATACACAACCGGGGATTGCCCGAACCAAAAGATTTTATATGAAATTTATTTCTTCGCTGTTCGCTTTTCTATCCAGGAATAGCTATTTGCTTCCACTGGCGGTTGTCAGTCTTACCATAGCAATGCTGTTGCTTACCTTGTTACCATCTGATGTTATGGGCAACAGCAATCTGTGGAACTATGATAAACTGGGACATACAGTATTATTTGGCAGCTGGTCTCTTTTTGTGGGACTTTATTACCAAATCAGTAAGTCTGTTACCGTTAAACTATGGGTGATTTTTATCAGCGGAATCTCCTTTGGCCTGCTTATTGAAATCCTTCAGCATACATTGCCGGTGAATCGCAGCGCTGATCCTATGGATTTTCTTTTCGATGCGTTGGGATGTCTTCTCGCTGTTTGGGTGTTAAAAGTCATACATCCTTATATCAGGGAAACATCCCTACATTCTTCTCCATAAAAATTGTAAGCGTAAAATATTTTCTAAATGAAATAAATTTTCCTTTTTCCTGTTATAAAAGTGGAGATTAAGTAGAATTATTTGTTTACTTAGAAATCTAAAATCAATCTTATTTCAATATTAACGCGGAGGCATGTATGCGTTCAGATAGAAAAAAGCCCGAGGCTGATCTCAGACAGTATTATACAGTTTTTCTGGAGCTGGGAATGGTAGCAGTTCTCCTCATTTTTATCGTGGCGATGAAAGTAGAGTTTGTATCACAACAAAGTGATGTAGACCTAACGGAGGAGCAGGAAGTCGTCAAAATGGAGGATATTACTCAAACAAAACAGGAAGAAAAACCCCCACCCCCTCCACGGCCACAGGTTCCGGTTGAAGTACCCAATGATGAAATTATTGAGGACCAGGATATCAACATTGATGCTGATATAAATATGGATGATCCTCTTGAAATGCCGGAAGCACCCCCAGAGGATGATGAAGAAGATTTCTTTGTAGCGGTAGAAAACATGCCTGAACTTAAAGGTGGATTAGCCGGACTGCAGAGACAAATTAATTATCCGGAAATGGCTCGTAAAGCCGGTATTGAAGGAAAAGTAATTATTCAGTTCATTGTTAATGAACAAGGAAAAGTTGAAGATCCCCGCGTCATCAGAGGTATTGGCGGTGGGTGTGACGAAGAAGCATTGCGCGTTGTCAAACAAGCCGAATTTCAGCCCGGAAGACAGCGAGGTAAACCCGTAAGAGTTCAGTACAGTTTGCCTATTACTTTCCGACTGCAAAACTAGTTTTTTTCGGAAACAAAATTGTAGAGGGACACGTCTAATAGATGTGTCCCTTTTTTTATTTGGGATGAAGTGATCTGATTTCATCATCGGATCATGGTTGTGCTAATAAAGCCTGAGAGGAAACCATGATTCCATCCAAATATCCTATTCCCAACCCACGAAGGAATTATCTTCTTTATTTTGAGGTCGGCCTTATATTATCCCTGTCAACTATTATCAGCCTTTTCAATTTCTCCTTTCCTGAATATTCCACGAGCAGCACAATGTGGGATATAGCCGAAAAAGAAATTTTACAACTGGAGACTGTCATAGCTACCACTCAGCCGGCTCCAAAACCTCCGGCTCCACCTGAAGTTTTTGTACCTAATCCCCCGCCGGAGGATAAAATTGTTGAAGAAGAAATACAGAATCTTGATATCGAATTTTCTCCTGATGAACCTATACCTTTACCGACTGATAATTTTCAGAAAATGAGTTATTTAAAAGCACAGCAGGAAAATCCGAAACTTATCGGCGGCATTGAGAAGTTACAGAGAAATATGGAGTATCCTCCCGAAGCAATTGAAAATAATATAGAAGGACGCGTTATTGTTAAGTTTTTAATCGATGAAAAAGGAAAAGTTCATAATCCCGAAATCGTAAAAGGCGTCCGATATGATCTAAATCGGGAAGCTATACAAGCTGTTTCAAGAGCTCAGTTCGTGCCGGCACGCCAACGGGGAAAACCTATAGCTGTTGAACAGATTATTTTTATTTTATTTAAAATCGACTAACACAACCGTTCGAAAGATTTGAGCACCCCAACCAGATTTTCATAACCCACCAGTTCTTTAGCTTTCGTCAACGGAACCCACTTTACTTTTTCAATGCCTTCTTCGGTTTGGGGATTAAAAGAATCATCTATCTCTTGGAATTGCATACTAAACCAGTATGTGGTTTTCCCGTATCGTACGCCTTCCTGCTCGTATTCATGATAAGTTTCGGTCAATTTCTGTTTAATTATCGGAAATTCTGAGCTCCCAATCTCCTCAGCGACTTCACGAACGGCACATTCCTGAACGGTTTCATCCTCCATTTTTCCCTTGGGCAGATCCCAAACCCCGTTTCTAAAAATGAGGAGTACCTGCGGCTGATTTTTTTTCTGCGATTTATAAACAAGTCCGCCTGCAGCCGTAATCGGTGTTATATCAGACATTTACTCTTCTTGCCCCTCTTCCGACTCA
Organism: uncultured Balneolaceae bacterium; assembly: GCA_964648635.1. GTDB lineage: Bacteria > Bacteroidota > Rhodothermia > Balneolales > Balneolaceae > Fodinibius. The sequence continues at coordinate 3,490 of CAZYOD010000148.1, forward strand.
TCATCCTTCTCTTTTTCGTCAGCATAGTTGACTCGCAGATTGTTAAGCGTTTCTGTCAAATAATTTTTCAGCTGATCCGGCAGATTCCCTTCCGTATATTTTTCAAGCATTAGAAGCGTATCGATAGCAAATTTCGCCGACTTTAACTCCCGCTGTGTCTCTCCTGTATTTGGATTTTCAAGCTTACCCATTCCCATCATCGCAATCTGCTGATGCTGTTGTACCAACATCATAAAAAGCAGTTGTTGCTGTTCATCTTCTGAAAGATTGTCTCCGTTGAAATTCATTTTATCCATAACACAAAAATTTTGATTGAAATTGACCTTAAAATAAGGTCTTTCTGTGAAAGAATTAATTTTTAACAGACTTCAAAATCCATAAAATAGCTCTTTAATTATTGTCATCATCCAAGTACTTTAGAAAGTTTAATTTCAAATATATAATTATAAAATTCTGTTCGATGGCCATTTTAAAACCATTTAAAGCTTGGCATCCCGATCCACAAAATGTAAAAGAAATTGCGTGTGTTCCATATGATGTTGTAAGTGTTGAAGAGGCACGCTCTTTGGCTAAAGGGAATCCAAAAAGTTTTTTACATGTAGTGCGTCCGGAAATTGACCTCCCGGAAGGAACAGATCCTCATGATGACAGCGTCTATAGCAAAGGGGCGGAAAACTTAAGGGCGTTTTTGGAAGAGGGAATTTTACAACAGGATAATAAATCCCAGATCTATGTATACCAACTGGTAAGAAATAACCGACCCCAAACCGGTATTTTTGCCTGCATTTCGGTTGAGGATTATGACAATAATGTTATCCTTAAACACGAACTGACAAGACCTGAAAAGGAGGACGACCGAACGCGCCATATTCTTACCCAGGAAGCGCACGCTGAACCGGTTATGATAACCTATAAGGATGATGCACAAACCCAAAAGCTTATTAAGGAAACAGTAAAAGAAGATCCGCTATTTGATTTCACTGCTTCGGATGGCGTCCGGCACAAAATCTGGAAAACTAAAAATCCGACGGAGTTCGTTGAGGCATTTAAAAACATTCCTTCATTGTATATTGCGGACGGACATCACCGATGCAAAAGTGCTTCCCGCGCAGCAGAACAGAAAGAGAAAGAAAATCCCCACCATAGAGGAGATGAAGAGTACAATTTCTTCCCGGCAGTCATTTTTCCGATGTCTAACATGAATATTTTAGCTTATAACAGAGTTGTACATTCAATCCCCGACGATTTTCTGAACAAACTTAAAAACCATTTCGAATTAAGACCTGATGCGGATCCAACACCATCTGAAAAAGGAACAATTAGCATTTTTATCGGTGGGAAATGGTACGGAATGGATTTGCCGATGAGTAATAATCCCACTAGTGTGGAAAAACTGGATGTCCATCGATTACAAGAGTTTATACTTTCTCCCGTGCTTGGGATTGAGGATCCCCGCCGTGATGAAAATATTTCTTTTGTGGGAGGCATCAGAGGTACCGAAGAACTCGAAAAATTAGTAAACAAGGATAAAGCTGACTTAGCTATCAGCATGTATCCCACGGATATTAAAGAACTGGTCGAAGTCTCGGACGAGGGGCTGTTGATGCCGCCTAAATCAACGTGGTTTGAGCCTAAATTACGATCGGGATTGCTCGTTCACACATTTTAAATTCAATTTATTAATTATCTATGAAACGCGTTCATAATTTTAGCGCCGGTCCTGCTGCATTGCCTCTAGAAGTGCTTCAAAAAGCTCAAGAGGAGCTTACTGACTTTCAAGACATGGGACGCTCAGTAATGGAAATAAGCCACCGCAGCGACGAGTATACCGAGATAGATCAACAGGCTAAAATACGGCTGCGAAATTTGTTAGGCCTTGGATCTGATTTCGAAATCATGTTCCTCCAGGGCGGCGCCAGCTCACAGTTCATGATGGTACCCTTTAACTTTCTGCGTGAAAATCAGACTGCAGATTATATTGATACAGGCCGATGGTCGAATAAAGCTATTACCGAGGCTAAGATTTTTGGAAATGTGCACCGCCCGTTTAGCAGCAAAGATTCGGGCTACGACCGCGTACCCACACATTCTGAACTGACATTCAGCGACAATCCCGCATATGTGCATTTTACATCTAACAATACGGTCGCAGGCACACAATTCCCCACGGAACCGGAAACCAATGGCATACCGCTTGTTTGCGACGCCTCTTCTGACTTTCTTTCAAAACCGATTGACGTTTCGAAATACGGCATCATTTACGCCGGAGCTCAAAAAAACTTGGGACCGTCCGGGGTGACCGTCGTAATTATTCGAAAGGATTTCCTTCAAAATGCCATAACTGAAGGGGTACCTACAATACTGCGATATCAAACGCATGCGGAAAAAATCTTTAACACCCCTCCCACCTTTAATGTGTATATGGTTAATCTGGTGCTAGAGTGGATTCTGGAGAAGGGCGGTCTTTCCTACTTTAAAAAATTCAATGCAGAGAAAGCAAACTTAATTTATGATGAGATTGATCGGGATGAGTTCTATCGGGGAGCTGTTCAAAAGGAATCACGTTCACTGATGAATATAACATTTCGGCTACCATCAGAAGAACTTGAAAAGAAATTCCTTTCGGAGGCAGTTAAGCGCGATCTCTATACGCTTAAAGGGCATCGCAGTGTAGGCGG
>CAZYOD010000149.1:0-6105 GCA_964648635.1 uncultured Balneolaceae bacterium
CCATCCTGTGTGGCTCCCGGCAGCATCAACAGCAGGGTACCGGCCGCAATGAGTGAAAGGAAGCTGTAGACCAAAAAACGGCCGGTATTTTTCTGATCTTCAAGTAGTTCAGGCAAATACTGTACAAATTTGACGAGGACCACAAACAGCAGATATCCTTTCAAAAATTTCAGGAAAAAAGCATGGGGATCTTCTGCAGCAAAGAACAGGGACTCGATTAGGTTTATTGAAGCAATGCTTGTATCAAAAAGCATTATAACAGATATCACCGATATTACAGCTTCAAACCAACGCCTTTGCAGAAATTGCTCACGTCTGCTTGTCAACACTAGTCGCGCAAGAAAATTGAGTACAAATCCAAAAAGGAGCCATACCTCGACCTGTTGATTGAGCTGAACCATTTCGGGAGTAAGTTCGAACCCCAAAGGAATTAAAAGACTGGCAATAACCAAAAGGATTAAGAGTGCAGAAAAAACACGTAGATAAGGATGAGCAACTTTATCTATCTCATAAATATCATCTTGCACAAAATGAAAGAAAAGATTGGCCTGCTTTTTAAAATTCTGCCAACGTCTAAGCAGCCGGATCCATTTTTGTTTCCAGTAGTAAGGGTTTTTCATGAGGAGACAAAAATAGGAATTATTTTATATTTTCCTGTATAACATTTCTATCTGCTAAAGATTTCAACTCCCAATATATTAATTGATAAGTTTCTCTTTTGAATGATGCAGTTACTGCAATATGTTAGAAAGCTCCAAGGTAGAAGAAATGCTAAAATATGAATTTCAGTAATAAACACATCATCGTAACCGGCGGTGCCGGATCACTTGGGACGGCCGTTGTACAGCTGTTGCTGGACAGTGGTGCCGCGTGCAGTGTTCCTTGTTTTGATGAAGCAGAGCAAAAGTCATTTAGCCTTACCAATCGCCCGAAAGTTTTCACGAAAGCGAACATTGATCTGACTGATGAGGATCAAACCCAATCTTTTTATGAGGATGCTGTTGCCGAGCAGGGTCCGCTTTGGGGATCTATTCATATTGCCGGCGGTTTTGGGATGGGAAGAATTGCAGACACTCCGCTTATTGACTTTATCAAACAATTGCAGCTAAATACGGTTACCTGTTATAATGCATGTCGGGCGGCCGTACAGTGGATGCGGAAATCAGATCATTCCGGCGGCCGCATTGTCAACGTGGCTGCACGTCCGGCGCTGGAACCAAGGCAGGGTAAAGGAATGACGGCCTACACTACATCCAAAGCAGGCGTTGCTGCACTAACCGAATCTCTGGCTGCTGAAGTGGTGGAAGATGATATTTTAGTCAACGCTATAGCCCCCTCCGTGATTGATACGTCCCAAAACCGCGAGTCTATGCCCAATGCCGACTTTGATAAGTGGCCCAAGCCCGAGCAACTGGCGAAGCAGATTACCTACCTGGCCTCCCCTGAGAATGAGGTGACCCGCGGTGCGATTATTCCGGTCTACGGCAAAAGTTAATTTAGTAGCTATTGGAATTATCTCCGCATACACTTAGTTTAACATTGAAGTAATAGAAAAGAATTCAGTTTAAAAGCCAGGAACAGTTTATGGGGCAAAAAGGCATCCATCACATAACCGCTGTGGCGGGAGATCCTCAGCAGAATTACGAATTTTATACCCAAATATTAGGACTCCGGCTCGTCAAAAAGACGGTTAACTTTGATGACCCTTCGGTTTATCATCTGTACTATGGAAATGAGACGGGAGATCCCGGTACTATTTTGACTTTCTTTCCATGGGAGCATCTTCAGAATGGAAGTCCCGATCGCGGACAAGTGGTGGCGGTGTCATTTTCGGTACCTGTCGGTTCTCAAGACTTTTGGCTCAGTCATCTTGATGAAAAAGGAATTGATTATGAAGATCCTTTCGAACGATTTGGCAAAGAGGTAGTCGGACTGCAAGACCCGGATGGATTGCACTTGGAGTTAGTCTTCGATCCGGATGCTGATGACCTGGACGCTTGGAATGGTGGTCCTGTACCACTCCAATACATGATTCGCGGCATTCACGGTGCCACACTTGCAGAAAAAAATTATGAAGCTACCGGAAGATTACTGGAAGATCATTTGGGGTTTAAACTAACCGATCAGTTAGATAATCGGTACCTTTACAAAGCTGAGGGCAATTTAGGTGCTCATATTGAAATAATCGACCAGTTTGAACCCAGCGGACGTGACGGTAAGGGCACGGTTCATCACATCGCGTTCCGGGCCGAGGATCAAGATGATCAATTTACTATCTGTGAAAGACTAGAATACAAGGGCTACTACCTGACCGAAGTTAAAGATCGGGATTATTTTAAGTCTGTTTACTTTCATGAACCCGGTGGTATACTATTTGAAATTGCTACCGATCCACCCGGCTTTACGATTGATGAGGATCTTGAAGAGCTGGGGAGCGCCCTTCAATTGCCCCAATGGCTGGAAAAGCATCGCCACAACATTGAGCGGGAACTGCCAACGCTAACTAGTTGATTAACTATTATGTCTGAGCACAGAGGATTACATCATATTTCTGTTATCGCCGGTGATCCCCAAGCTAATTATAATTTCTATGTAAAAAAGCTGGGGATGCGAATGGTGAAAAAGACGGTCAACCAAGATGATCCCACCAAATATCATCTGTTTTATGCCAATTCGGAGGGAAGTCCGGGATCGAGTTTAACGTTCTTCCCATGGCCCGGAGCCCGACAGGGTCAGCCGGGAACGGGAGAAGCAACGGCAGTTTCACTGACAGTGCCGGAAGAATCACTCGAATATTGGCAGAAGCGTTTGCATGAACAGAATATTCCGCACAGCGATCCTTCTAGTCGATTTGGGAAACAGTATATCTCTTTTACGGATCCCGACGGCCTGCAGCTACACTTGGTTTTTGATAATCGGAAAAGTGATCTCAGGAAATGGGAGAAGTCTCCCGTGCCGCCCGAACATCAGATCCAAGGGTTCTGGAGCACCACGCTTCGGCTGAACCAAGTCGACCATACCGAGAAGATTCTTACATCTATTTTAGGGTTTGAAAAGGTTGCAACCGAGGAGAACGAGACCTTATATCAAACCGGCAGTGAATTAGGCCACTCGCTGATTATTGAAGAGGCCCCTTTTGAAAGAGGCACTGGCGGAGCTGGTATTGTACATCACGTTGCTTTCCAAACCAAAGATGACAAAGATCTCCAAGAACTTCGTCACGAGGTTTTGCGACTGGGTCTACAGCCAACAGAAATTATTGACCGTCACTTTTTCAAATCGGTTTATTACCGCACTCCCGGAGGCGTACTGTTCGAAATGGCCACTCACGGGCCGGGTTATTTCGTGAACTCGGATCCCTCCGAAGATCAAGCGGAAAAGCTGGAACTTACACCTTGGCACGAGCCTAAACGCGAGCAGATCGAGGCGGCGCTGCCAACTATAAAGATTTAAAACAGTAGTACATCTATGTCATTATTTCGAGTTAATCCCGATAATCCATTTAGCGGACCCCATCAAAATCAACAAGTAGTAGCAAGAGGTCCCGCGCCCGAAGAGGCAAAAATGGCGATGATACTAATTCACGGGCGTGGCGCGTCGGCTCAAAGCATGCTGATGTTTGCCGATGAATTTAAGCGAAACGATATTCACTATCGAGCACTGCAGGCATCGAGGCACACGTGGTACCCGCGATCATTTATGGCGCCTAAAGAAATGAATCAGCCGGGGATAAAGAGCGGCCTGCAGGCCATTTATAATCAGATTGAGAATCTTAAAGGCAGTGGGATTTCTACTGATAAAATTGTTCTGCTCGGTTTTTCGCAGGGTGCGTGTCTGACAACCGAATTTGCTGCTCGTCATCCCCAAAAGTATGGAGGCATTGTCGGATTCAGCGGTGGATTGATTGGCGAAACGGTTGATTCCGAAGATTACAGCGGATCGCTAGAGCAAACACCTGTCTTTTTGGGATGCAGTGATCGTGACCCACATATCCCCCAGGAAAGAGTGGATGAGACCGAACAGGTTTTTAAGCAGTTAGACGGAGATGTCACCAAAAATATTTACCAAGGAATGGGACATACTGTCAATAAGGATGAAATTCGAAATGTGAATCGCATACTGTCCACGATCTAATCCGATTGCACAGATTCCAGGGCATTGGAAATCATTTCCGAAAGGACCTCCACATATCGATCTCCGAGCTCTTCACGTTTTTGTTTAAGTAACTTTTTCCATTGCTGACTAATGCTATTTGCTAAGTCTGACCCTTCATTTGTGCATTTAATCGAAGTGGCCCTTCCTTGTGACTTGCGTTCAATCAATCCCCTGCGTTCTAGTTTCTGAACCAAGCGAGTAATGGTTGAGGGTTTAAGCTGCATTTTATCTGCCAAAGCACTGGGCTGAATTTCAGGATTTTCATTCACCATCCATAAAATCATTGAATGAGATGATGATAAACCTACAGTAGCAAAGGTTTCGTCAGCCTGACGAGTTAACATCCGTGAAAATGCGGAGGTAAGGAAAAACAAGTTTTTATTTAGAAAAGGATTGTCTGTATTTGTCATAACCGGAATTTTGTTTGAGCATACAAATAAAATATTAATTTGAAAGATGATCTCAAGAGTATAAATCTAACCTAATGAATTCCCGATATGTAATGTGGTAACCCCCTTTTCAAAGTACGTGGTATCATCAATTCATCTGATGATTAAAAATGAAAATGAAAGGATTAACCGTCTCTTTTATCTTACTATTAAATTATTAATAACTCTAGATAAATTATGAGTAGAAAACTGCCAGATTTCCAGCAGGGACATTTTTACCATCTTTATAACAGAGGTACAAATAAAGCGAATATCTTCTTTGAAGAAAGAAACTATCGATTTCTTTTAAAGCGGGTTAAAAAATATTCGACAAAATTTATGATCTCTGTTATCGCTTATTGTTTAATGCCAAACCATTACCACTTCTTGGTCCGTCAAGATGGTGAAGAGATCGCCGGAAAGCTTATGCAGAGTGTTTTTAACAGTTATACAAAAGCAGTTAACAATAATTATAACCGGTCCGGCACTTTGTTTGAGGGGCCTTACCGCGCCATCCATGTTGATGACAGAAGTTATCTGATTCATCTATGTCGTTATATCCATCGGAATCCATTAGAAGCAAAACTGGTAAAAAATATAAAGGATTGGCCGTATTCCAACTATCATGAATGGATAAACCTGCGAAATGGATTGCTTTATGACCCAGACTTTGTTAAAGGTTACTTTAAATCTTCAGAAGAGTATGTAAATTTTGTAACTGATTACAACTCACCTAAAAAATTAGAGCAATACTTGTTTTAAATGTAGGTGCCAGGCACTTGTTAAGTGCCTGGCACCTATAGCTACACCTCCAGATCCCAAATGCGTTCGCAATAGTCTTTAACAGATCGATCCGATGAGAAATGTCCCATATTTGCGACATTAATAATGGCTTTGCGATTCCATTCAAATTCGTTGCGGTAGTTTTGCTCTGCCTCCTGTTGCTTTTCAACATATCGTCGGAAATCAGCCAGCACCATAAAGTAATCGCCTTGATTAAGCAGTGCGTTGGTAATGGGATGAAAAATATCGGGTTCATTGGGATTAAAATAGCCGTCATGGATCTGATCGACGACCTGTTTCAACTCTTCATCAGATTTGTAAACTTCCCGGGGATCGTAGCCTGAGTTTCGAATCTCCTCAATTTCATCTACCGTGTGACCGAAAATAAAAATGTTTTCTTTTCCGACTCGCTCACGGATTTCAATATTAGCCCCGTCAAGCGTGCCTATTGTCAGCGCACCGTTAAGAGCAAACTTCATGTTGCCCGTCCCCGAGGCCTCCATTCCCGCCGTTGATATTTGTTCTGAAAGGTTGGCAGCAGGAATCATTTTTTCGGCAAGGGAAACACTGTAGTTCGGTAAAAATATCACTTTTAACTTCGGTGATACATCCGGATCATTATTGACAACTTCGGCCACACTGTTGATCAGTTTGATATATAATTTTGCCATCGTATATCCCGGCGCAGCCTTTCCTGCAATCAGCAGGGTGCGCGGCTCAACATCCGCATCGGGATTTT
>CAZYOD010000150.1:0-5997 GCA_964648635.1 uncultured Balneolaceae bacterium
CTTCTGAAGTTGAAATGAAAGAGAAGAAAGCCCGTGTTGAAGATGCACTCCACGCTACTCGTGCCGCTGTTGAAGAGGGTATTGTAGCAGGCGGTGGTGTTGCACTGCTCCGAGCTCAGAAAGCTCTTGACGAACTTGAAGGAGAAAACCCTGATCAAAAAGTTGGTTTCGACATCGTTCGTCGAGCGCTCGAAGCTCCATTGCGTACCATTGCTAATAATGCCGGTGCGGAAGGTTCTATCGTTGTGCAGAAGGTTCTTGATGGAAAAGATTCCTTCGGTTACAACGCTCGTACCGAAACGTACGAAGACCTCGTTGAAGCCGGTGTTATTGATCCTACGAAAGTAACCCGAACCGCTCTTGAAAATGCTGCCTCTGTTGCAGGCTTAATGCTGACAACTGAAGCCCTCATCTCTGATAAGCCTTCTGAAGGTGATGACGATGATGATGGTCCTGCCGGTGGCGGAATGCCAGGCGGCGGAATGGGAGGCGGAATGCCCGGAATGGGTGGAATGGGCGGCATGATGTAAGCCAACCGTTCTTCTTAAACCGTCTTTTCTAAGATGATTTAGAGCCTCGTCCCGATTTTCGGGGCGGGGCTTTTATTTTTTTGAGCTGATTTAATAATGTTTTCCGTATTTATTATCTAATTTAACATCAATAAACTCGGAAAGTGATGAAAAAAGTGGCTAAGGGCGCAAAAAAGAATACTATTGCAATTGGTGTATTAGTTTTTACTGTGGGGCTATTGATCAGTAGTTGCGCATCAACGAAAAAAGCATCGGTGCCAAGTGCCTGGAGCAGCAGTTTTAATTGGGATAATTATAACAGCGCGGAGGTAACTTCGACAGATCATGTTATTATTCAAAATGAGACCGATATTGTTGTTTTAGATGGAAAAACCGGAAAGGTAGTTTATAAGGATATAAAAGAGAAAAAGGGTTTGCTTGCACAATTCGGTGATCAAATAAAGGAGCAGGCATTAAGTGGTATTTCAGGTAATGATGTGGATATAAAATATTGGCACTTAACCCTGCCTGAGTCAGGTGTGTTGCTTTTATTTGATCGATCTACAGATTACGGTGACGTTATAAGTATAGATCTGGAAACAGGCAGAAAGCTTTGGCAGAAACGGCACCTATCCTGGAATCTAAATAAGTATGAAGATATAGCAGGCGGAATTGTTGATCTTGCATCTAAAGTTTCCCTCGGGGGAGCGGCTGCTACCGGCATTGCTTCAGAAGTACTTTTGCAGACGCGAGCTATCGAAAGTATGATTGAAGAAGTGCCGGAAAAACAGGCTTTCCTGTTTAGAACGGCTGATGGAGTTCTTCACATGATTGATAGTAAACGAGGAGGCTCATTGTGGCAAAACAGCGATATTAGCAGTACCGGCTTAGGCGCAGTAAAATATTTAAAGGATTCTGATGATCTTTTAATTGCCGGAGACATGGGTAATATGAAAGACATCATAAAAAGCATCGATTCCGAAGAAACGCTAAAACAATTATATCGGATAGATGCGGAAACCGGGAATGTTATTTGGTCAACAAAATATAAAGGTCGCGAAGACCAAGTTGACAAGGTGTTTGTAAAAGATCAGTTAGCACTGCTCTACTTTACCGGTGGATCTTTAGAGTTATTTGAAATGGAAAGCGGAGAACGGATTTTTGGCACCCGCGACAGTTTTGGAATGGGTACTGCCAGACTGGCAAGTACTGTTTCGTCCCAAAATACCATGGAAACGACCGAAACGGCAATGCCGATATTGGATAGAGAGTTAGTTTATGCAGTAAATCCCACAGGAGAGGTAAACAAATTCGCCCTGGACGACAAGGTTATAACCAAGTTTGATTCTCGAACAGGAGATTTGGTTTGGAAAACTAAACCCTTGGAGAAAACTATCGATATTACCGATATGTTTGTGAGAGATGAATTGGTAATAATCCTCATACCGGGCGCGGGTAATGTTGTTGGCGGTGCTAAGAGCCCGGGTTTATATGCTTTTGATAAGGATACAGGAGAGCAGCTCTGGTATTTTGGTGATCAACAGCTAGGCAAAAATTACAAACCGAACTTCATATTAAAAGATGATGAGATATTGACAGGAGGCGGGGATATCCTTTATCGTATTGATTTACAAAATGGCTCAGTGATTTCAGAATATCAGTTCGGGGAGTTTGGTTTAGGAAATATCGAAGAAATAAAGGAGATATCCGGAGATAAATATTTGATAGTGGGAACAAAGGGGGTGATTTTATCTGATAATGAGGGCACCCCGTTATTTCACGAGACTCTTGACGGGCGGATGGTAAGTTGGCAAATGAACGACAGACAGCTTATTGCCAAAAGCCAGAAAGTTTTGTCCAAGAAGGAAAGTTTATCTGCTTTTGATATTTCTGACCAAAAATTAATTACAAACTTTACGCTGACTGGTCCCGGTGATTTTGTTTACGGAAATCTTGCACAGCAAGGATATATCCCAATAGCCGAATTAAGCCAAGTGATAACCATTCAGTCTAACGGTATAACGAGTTACTACTTGACCCGATAAGAGGTCAATTAAATTTTAGGATAATTTAATCCCCGTCATTGTGGCGGGGATTTTTTATAGTGGTTATGCAAAAGTCTCCTGTTCGATAGAAAAGACACGGTCGCACAATTCAAGCTCATCAGGGTTATTGGAAGCGATAATGAGTGTTTTATCGTCCGACCGAAATGAAGTAGCGATTTCCCGGATCAGTGTTCGTCCCGCCTCATCGAGATTCGATCCCGGCTCATCTAAAAGCAAAACATGCGGTTCATGAAAAAGAGCGGCTGCCAAACGAAGCCGCTGTTGCTGTCCCGTTGAAAGTTTTCCAAAGGGTTTATTCGCTACCTGTTGCAGCTCTACTCGTTGAATCCAATAGTCAATATGTTCTTTATCAGCTGATTCATGTCGCACTTTTGATAAGAAAGCTAAATTCTCGCGACAACTGAGCTCATCATATAAGTTAATATAGGGGGCCGCGTAGCCTAATTTATTTTTAAGTTCTTTCTTGGCCAGCACTTTTCCGTTATTTTCCCATTGGATGTTGCCACCGCTTGGGCGTAGCAGGCCGGCCAGGCACTTAAGGAATGTAGATTTTCCTGAACCGTTGGATCCGGAAATAGCAAGTGATCCTCCTTGGTGCTCGAAGGAGACATCCGAAAATACTGCAACAGAACCAAAATATTTTTTGAGGCGTAGAACTTTCAGCTTAATCATAGGCCAAAGGTAAAAAGGCATTTTAAATTCACAAATGTTTAAATGGTAGGCAAGGTACTCGATTTGCAAAAAAAGTGTAGGATTTACCATTTTGATCGGTACTTAGGTTGTATTGCCTCTCGTTAGACGATATATTTCCCAGTATTTATGCAACGAATTATTCAGGACATAACGCAACAGCTTATAGATCGATTGCCGGAAAACGACCAATATTACCGGCTCGATGATTTGAGGTCGTGGGGATTCCCTTCCTTCATTGTTCGGCGTATTAAAATTGAGCTCGAGCGAAATCTTGCCGAATCGATGATCATCCCGAAAACGGATTGGGCCAATACTAACTCCGAGGCTGTGTTAGCAGCCTGGCAAAAATTTGTGGAGGCCATTCGAGCGGAAGCGCGTTTGCCTGCCAGTTACGCCCAAACCGTGATTGAAACGGCTGTAGCGGATGTAGTAGAGATGTTGGCTCAGCCAAGAAAAAATATTCCGGTAGTGGTCTTTGGGACGGATGATGAACTTGATGTTGACGAAATATTTGAGCGGGTGAAGGCAGTGGTTGTTTATCCCCATTTCGCTTCGCTGATATCGCGGTATGTGCAGAAAAAAAAGCTGGAAAAGCTTTCGAAAGAGCGGTGTAAAAAAATAGTTACTGATGCGGATGAGAAGCTTACCGACGGTTATTCTCCGCTCAACTGGGCACAGATGCTCGAGCCGCTTTTTAAGCTGATGGACGGTTCTATTGATACCAATTTGCTGCGCCTGTTTTTTGAGGACAAAAATATGCCCCGGATTGCTCGGAAACTTGATCTAATGAACGATTCGCTTAGCCGAGCGGAGCTGATTGAGGTGCTTTCTTCGCCCGACCTGTTGGATTTTGAAGGTTATGAAGATGACCAGTCTTCTTTGTTTGGGGATCAACCAGTTGCTTCTCCCGAAGGGGAGGAGCCGGAAATCCATCAGCAGGATGAGCAGACGGAAGAAACTGATGACGGATCGGTTGTTGAATTTTCAGATTCGAAGCCGGAGTCAACAGACGATACTTTAAGCGAGACGGATATCGAGACTAAAGCCGACACTAAAACTGATACTGATTCCGGCAATTCAGAAAATCCCCTCGATGCAGAGTTGCCCGATAAAGAGCGAATTGCTGCGATACTTTTTCCGGAAGAAAATCCAAAACAGGAGGCATCAAAAGATGTGGATATTACATTCTCGAAACGCGATGTTTCTGATGCTGAAGGCGAAGGTCCAACACTCAATGCTACTTTTTTAGGACCAAGTCAGGAAGAGGAACCGGTAGAGGATGATACACTGAATGCAGTTTTTAGAAAAGACGGCGATAAATCTTATAAAGATAAAGAAGAGATAAATTCCGATTCATCCGATGAAAAAGCGAATCGAGACAGTTCAAAAGGATCGGATGAAAAGCAACAACCAGAGGCGAAAACAAGCAGTTCTTCCACTAACGGGCGTAAATCCACATCTAAATCCAAAGAGAAAACGCCCATTTGGATGCGGTACATGAGTAAGGAAGAGATTGAGGAGTATGAAAAAGAGCAACAGCAGCAAAAAACTGATGAAGATGGTTTTATTGAGGAACCGATTATTGATCTGACTAAAGAGAATTCGTCTGATGAAGAAGTCAAAAAATTGAGCAAGTTATTGAAGTCTGATCGCGAACTATTTGTGGAAGAAATTTTTCGGGGCTCTGATCGAGCCTATGATGAGGCAGTTGAAAATATTGCAGCGTACAGTAGCTGGAGCGATGTCAGCAAATATATTGAAAAGGATATTTTTAAACGGAATTTGGTAGATATGTATTCTGAGGCCGCGGTAGATTTTACAGACCGGCTGCAGACTTACTTTTTGAAAAAAACAAAATCAGACTGATCTGTTGTGAAGGAGTTGCACTCCTGGCGGGAATACAATTCCCTTTAAGCAGATGTTTTTGCAGAAACAAAATCAACAATAAAGAAAAGTATTAGATGGCTTCCCACAAAAAAGTAGAACGGCTAAAGAAAAAACGTGAAGATGCAAAGAAGGGCGGAGGAGAAAAGCGAATTAAGAAACAGCATGATAAAGGCAAGCTTACGGCCCGGGAGCGTATTGATTTATTGCTTGATAAAAATTCGTTTGAGGAAATAGATCCTTTCGTTACCCACCGAAGCGACAAGTTTGGTTTGGATGAACGAAAAATTGACGGTGACGGTGTCGTAACAGGATATGGGAAAATCCACGGAAGGCCGATTTATGTTTTTAGCCAGGATTTTACGGTTTTTGGAGGTTCCCTTTCGGAGACGCATGCCGAAAAAATTTGCAAGATTATGGACATGGCCATGAAAAACGGCGTGCCGATTATTGGTCTGAATGATTCCGGCGGTGCGCGTATTCAGGAAGGGGTTTCTTCGTTGGGCGGCTATGCAGAGGTCTTTTGGCGCAACAGCATGGCTTCGGGAGTCGTGCCTCAGCTTTCTGCGGTGATGGGGCCCTGTGCCGGCGGCGCGGTCTACAGTCCGGCGCTTACGGATTTTGTGTTTATGGTCAAAAATACCAGCTACATGTTTGTTACCGGACCCAATGTGGTGAAAACGGTAACGCACGAGGAAGTTACCTCCGAAGAGCTGGGTGGAGCCAGTGCGCATAGCACGAAATCAGGAGTGGCTCATTTTGCCGAAGAAAATGATGCGATTTGCTTGCAAGAATTGCGGAAGCTGTTGACGTACATTCCACAGAATTGCGAAGAAAAGCCGCCC
>CAZYOD010000151.1:0-5992 GCA_964648635.1 uncultured Balneolaceae bacterium
GCAATCTCGATCCCAACTGGGCAGAGGACTTCCTGCGTATGATCATGGCCTCCTCCCGGGCCAGTCAATCTTCAAACGAATTTCCTCGTGCCACCGAAGATCCCAAGCATATTTTAATTGTAGGCGCGAAAGGCGGAATGGGAAATCTGTATGCACGAATTGCCGAACAAACCGGCCACCAGGTCTATAAAATAGACAAGCACAACTGGCACGAGCTGGAAGAAATCGCACCGAGACTAGACCTGGCTATTGTTGCCGTGCCTATCAATGTTACGATTAATGTCATCGAGCGCCTGGCTTCCAAGCTTAATTCTGAAACGGTTTTGGCCGACTTCACCAGCAATAAATCAGAGCCCATTAAAGCCATGGAAGAGGCTCATGATGGGCCCGTACTGGGATTGCATCCAATGCACGGTCCCGATGTTGACAATCTCTCCAAGCAGCTGATGGTCGTCTGTCCCGTGCGGGATGCCAAGGCTTCGCAATGGATTATCGAACAAGCCAAGCTTTGGGGCATGCGTGTTATTGAAGCCGATGCTCAAAAGCATGATCACGTAATGCACATGGTGCAGGGACTTCGTCACTTTGTGGCACTGCTGCACGGCTCGTTTATGAAGACCTATGATCTTAAACCGCAAGATATTCTGGATTACTCATCCCCCATTTACCGCGCCGAACTCATGATGACGGGACGTATTTTTGCTCAAAGTGCCGAACTGTACGCCGATATCGTCTTTGCCAATGAAGAGCGTCGGGAGCTATTGCTTAACTTTATCGAGCACAACGATAGGCTGGCGCAAATGGTCAGAGACGATGACAAGAAAGGCTTCATCAAAGAATTTGAATCCGTCACTGATTTCTTCGGTAAATTCGCATCCCAGGCTCTTGAGGAAAGCGGCTACCTGATTAACCGGCTGGCCGATCGATTTGCCTGATTTTATCTTCGCTAGATAAAAGAGCAAATCTCCTCGAGAGGCTTTTTAGTAATATCGGGCACTTTCACATCCTCTCGAGGATAGCCGACCACTAGCAGCAAAAAAGGCCGCTCGTTTTTGGGACGATTTAATATTTCGTTGAGGAATCCCATCGGGCTGGGCGTATGGGTAAGCGAAGCCAATCCCGCATTATGGATAGCCGTAATCAACATTCCTGTGGCAATACCGACTGATTCTTTCACATAATAGTGTGTTTCTTTTTCGCCGTCTTCTTTGATTCCGTAACTCTCGGAAAAAATGGCGATCAGATATGGGGCATTCTCCAGAAACGGCTTATTTTGATCCGTGCCGAGCGGCGCCAATGCTTCCAACCACTCATCGGTGGCGCGGTGTTCGTAAAACTCCCGCTCCTCCTCTTCGGCCGCCTCCCGAATCTCCTTTTTAATTTCCGGATCGCTTACGACCGCAAAATGCCAGGGTTGCTTATTGGCCCCGTTGGGTGCAGTGCCGGCTGTCTTGATGCAATCCTCAATAATTTCCCGCGGTACCGGCTGATTCGAGAAATCTCTTACGGTCCGGCGACGTTTCATATCCTCATAAAATGAGTACGCCCGCTTGCGCATCTCCTCAACGGGATACTCTCGATATTCGGTATGCGGAACAAAATTCCTTTTACTCATTTGATTAGCTGTGTTCATTGGGATTAACAATCTGGCATCCGATCAAATCAGGATGATCCTGAACCAGCGCATTGCCATCAACTTTTCGCAGCAGCCATAAAATCAAAAAATCTCCTCCGGCAGCCAACGTAAAAACTAATCCAAAATAAAACAGCCATACATCCCGAAAAATAATTGCTGCAACCGCCGGTAGAATTCCCAGTAGAATCCCGGGCAAAGCCGTACCCCATCGGTAGTTTCGTGCTGTTATTGGGACATCACAATGCACATAGGGCGTGAGCGTACTCCATTGAAATCCGAAGTGAATATGCTGCCGGGAGATTCCGTCCAACCACGACCAGCTAAACGCATGCATGCCTTCGTGGGCAATAATCCCCAGAACCAATAGAGCTAACAGTATCAAAATATCCGCGATAGAAAGTGAGGGCAACAACACAGCATTCCAACCGTACAATCCAACATAAAGTGACAGAAAGGCAACACAAATGGGCAGTGTCGTGAGTAAAGCTCCCACGTTGGCTTTCCCAAAACTGACTGTAAAGTTTTCCGCGTCTTTATTCAGCATCGCGTTGAGCTAATTCACGATCAAGCAGATGTAAGCTTGTCCCCTCTTCTCCAATCAACTTAAGTCGTTCCAGAATCGCTTCTGCATTTTCCTCTTCCTCTACTTGCTCATCGATAAACCAGTGCAACAGGGTTTGCAGCGGATAATCATCCTCCTCTTTGGCCAGATCATACAAGCTGTGAATTCTCTTGGTAATATAGCGTTCATGTTCAAGAACTTTTTCAAAAATTTCGACCGCGTTTTCAGCAGAAAATTTAGGCTTTTCAATATCCTTTAGTTCTACTTCACCACCACGTCGCAACAGATGCTCATAAAACTTCATCCCGTGCTCCTGTTCTTCTTGCCACTGCATTCGCATCCAGTGGCTAAAACCATCTAAATTCTTGCTTTCAAACCAAGCGGCAAAAGCCAGATACAGCCATCCTGATTGAAACTCAGCCTTAATTTGCTCGTTGATCTCATCTTGAACTTTTTGCTTAATCATAATGACCTCTTATTTAAGTGTTCATCCTTTGCCGCCCACCACGGATGGCGCCTCCACCACCAGTCGACCCGCTTTCATATTCGTAAGTATATTTTTTGGATATGGGTTCAAATCCAAAGTAAGAAATTTACGGTACTAATTTGCCATATCATCTGACTGTAAAAACTCAATCCACTCTTTTTCCTGCTGCAGTCGCTCACGGTAGCGATTTCGTAACGGTATTGCCGACAATTTTTCAATCAGCCTAGAAGCTAGTTTAGTACTGCCCCTAAAAGTTAAATGATGGATCATAAATTGGTAATCATCAAAATATAGTTGTTGGAGAGAACTATTAAGAATCTGCTCTGCATACATTTCAAATCTTTCCCATTGCTCTTGTTCAATGCTCTTGCGAAGAGCTCGAACTTTCGTCCGGTCATTCGCTTCAGAAAAGCTGGCTTTATCGGGCAGTTTATGATGATAGGTTAACTGCCGGTAAATCTGCCACTGCCACTTATCGTTACGCGTGGCAAGGGCAGGCTTTAGCAACGAATCGGGATTTTCGGCAAAGAGTTTCTCACCCTGATTTAAATGTTTATTAGCCGGCTTCCAATCCCCGGAAAGGGCAAAAGCATCAGCATACAACAACTGTAAATCCACCGTAGAATCTTGCAGAGATGCTGCCTTTCTAACTTTGGCGGGATTTCCGCTTACCAAGTGACGATAACTCCACTCCGTCTTAGTCGAAATGGCACTGTCGGCTTTTGTCACCGCCCGATCCAAAGAAACAAGCGCCTCTGCCGTATCTTTACTTGCCAGATGAAACTGATAGTTATCCCAAGCTTTGGCGAAATCCGAAATTACGTGCGGGCACTTTTGCTCAAAAAGAGAGGGAATCCCAAAAATTCTGCTTGCAACACGGTAATCTACGGTATCCGTTTTTACCGTATCCAACGCCTGCTGCCACTCTTTGGCCAAAATTTCCCAATCAACACCATAGGCCTCAGAAATGTGTCCCTTTGCATAGGCCTGCTTGAGCGATTCGATAGGATAATTTTCCATTAAATAATTCACAAAAGAACCGCTGGTTGTATAGTTTACCCCGGATCTGCCACTGTAAAATCCCACAATAGAAAATGATTGCTCCAGTTCCCGGGCGGTTGGGTATGGCTTTTGGGATACCACCAGCTGATCGATTGTGGAAGTGTCCGATGATCCCCCGTCGATAGCTACGGCAATCCCTTCGATGAGCCCAACACTCCAACTCGCGTTATACCAGTTGCCGAACTGCTTTGCCAGCACGTGCACCAATTCGTGTCTGAGACTTTGAACAGTCTGCTGTTTGGTGATATGCAGCTGATCCTGCTGCAGCCAAACCGGCACATAGCTGGTAAATTTAGCGCCCACCAGCTTTTTCTTTTGCCAGGGATGCGCGTAAAGATAGCTCTCAATTTTGTGAGACGTATCGCGGGGAGACAATTCCAATCGCTCGCTGATTTGACGGAAATAAAACTCATGCTCTTTCGCCAGCAGATCAACCTCGTAATCGCTGTACAATCGCTCATCGAAATACAGCTCGAAATGTTCTGTTGTTTTATGCCCGCCAAGGACATTTTGCAGATGCGACCGCGGTGAAATAACGCCAAATTCTGTCAGCTGCATATAGCCTATCAGTATGGAAACTGCTGCAAAACCGACAATTAACTTGGCGTATTTATCTTTATTCAGAATCGGAATGTGCCAAAGTAATATTGCCCATAACACGGTAAGCGATCTAAAAAAAACATCCGAGCCGGTAACTTGAATTACTTCATCGTAAATCGGCCCCGGCCAGCCGCCCCACACATGATTGTAGAAATAGACCTGGGGAAAAGTGAGTAGCTCGTATATCAGAATACCAAAACCAACGGCAGACAAAACCAATATGGTTAACAATCGGCGATAGGGCACATTCCAGGATCGGAATATACGCCCAACGGCATAGCCGAAATAGACGCTGGGCAGTGGAAAGAGCAGCCAAAAAGCGAGTCCGTCGATGCTAAAGCATCCGGTAAAAACAGCATACAGTAATAGGGGCAAGCCGACCAAAAACAGGGTGCCGCCAATCCGCAGTGCAGTAAAAAAATCTTCCGTTTCTGATGATGGGTTACACGCTTTTAGTCCTGCCCAGAAACATCCCACCAGCGAGGCCAAGATAGCTGACTCAATGTGAAGGTCGCCCAGGAGTGGAATAAAAAGCAGGCCGACTCCCACTAAAACCGGGGATAAAAATCTGAGGTAGTTTTGTACTCTTGGTTCCATCGCAGATTAATGTACGAGGTAAAAGCAAGAAGTGAAACGTTCTTATCTTTTGCTTTATCCTTTGAGACACAACCTTCCTACTTCTGGAACATGGTGGAGAGAACAAACCAGATGTTTTCCTTTCGCTCCATCAATCGCCGCTTGAAATATGGAAACCACATGGTGCCGTAAGGCACATAAACCCGAGCGTTGTAACCATCGGCCGCAAACTCTTCCATCGTCTCCTGGCGCAGCCCGTAAAGCATCTGAAATTCATACTGATCTTTACTGACATTTTGCTGGGCTGCATACCCTTTAACCCAATTAATCAGCTCATCGTCATGCGTAGCGATACGCGGGCAAGACGTTTTTTCGAGTAGCACTTTCACATACTCTTTATAGGCAGCCCTGATATCATCCATGTCCTGGAAAGCAATTTCTTCAGGCTCGTTGTAGGCCCCTTTACAGATCCGGACATCCGCTTCCATCTCCGCCAGCTCGGCAATATCCTCTTTGCTTCGGTGCAGGTAGGCCTGAATGACAATCCCCACATGATTGCCGTAATTCTCGAAAGCCTCCTTAAAAATATCGATGGTCACCTGCGTGTAATCGGACCCCTCCATATCAATCCGCACAAACTGATCCGTCTCCCGCGCTACATCCAGCAGCTTAAACAAATTATCTTTGCAATAATCCCGATCGATATCCAGCCCCATCATAGTAAGTTTAATCGATATGGTACTGTCCAGACCGGCATCGTTAATGCTTTTCAACAGATTAATATATCGCTCTACTGTTTCATCAGCCGTCTGGCGATCTTCTACGTTTTCGCCCAGCAGATCCAGCGTAACTTTAATCTGTTTAGAATTCAGTTCTTCTACTTTTGGAGCGGCATCTTCAAAAGATTCTCCGGCTACAAATCGTTTTGCCAGAGCAAATGGTAACTTCATAGTTTTTTACTTTTTGTCTGATTTCGAGGCTGCCTGAAAATAATGAATTGATTGCAGCTCTCCTACCATAGCCTCTTTCTCTATGAATTTTATGAAACACTTTGTTGCCATTCATCGTA
>CAZYOD010000152.1:0-5981 GCA_964648635.1 uncultured Balneolaceae bacterium
TTTAAGGGCAGAGGGATTGGAATAACAAAGTAGCGGGAAGGATTCTTAATAATTAATCTAACAAAAGATCGGATTGGGGAATTGTAAACTATAAATATAAATCGGGGTATTTATGACACTGATCAGAAGAGCATCATTTTTAAAAGCTAAAATCATGCCCGCAGTACTAATGGCGGCTGTTATCTTTTCTCTTCTTATTGCAGGATGTACTACTGAAGGAGAGGATAACTATCGGGTGGTCTCACACTTATAGATGCAGTTTATAATTTTTAAAAAATATTCTCAGAACATGAAAAAAGTTATTGCTTTATTACTGATAAGCTTTCCATTTGCTCTACTATCTTGTGCTGCCGGAGAACAAACGGCCCAGGATACAACCTCACTTCAAACTGACCGACAGCAGACAGAGACGGCAGAACTTGCCGAACAGGTTACTATCAGGCGAACCGACTATGGGGTTCCGCATATAGATGCAGAAAATATGCGCGCAGCCGGATTTGCGCTGGGTTATGTACAGATGGAGGATTATGGTGAAGAGGTCGTCGAAAACCTGATCCGCGCCCGCGGAGAATGGACCCGCTACAACGAAGAAAAAGTCAGTGATCTTGAATATGCCATCGACTCTGATGCGGCCAGCCGGCGCGATTATGCCCGGGCCGTGGAAACATGGCATGACCTGGAGAAGGATACTCGTGATATAACAAAGGGCTTCGCCGCCGGGGTAAATCGATATATTGAATTGCATCCTGATGAGTTTGAGGACTGGGTACAACCATTTTTCACCATCTATGATGTTCATGCACGCGGAATCAGCGGACCAAGTAGCAATTCTATCCGTGAGTTTTTGGATGCGCTGGATCGCCGCCAAGAACAGGAAGAGAATGCAGAGACGATATCAGATAACACAACAGGACCAGATGGGTCCACCTTATGGGCCCGTCTCGCAGAACGTGCTGAAGAACCCCATCCCGATGTGGGATCGAACGCCTGGGCACTGGCTCCTGATCGCACGAAATCAGGCAATGCTATTCTGGTTCGCAATCCACACTTGTCCTGGGATGCCGGTTATTACGAGGCACAGATAACAATACCTGGGAAACTCAATTTTTATGGAGATTTCAGGATTGGTCGTCCGCTGGGCATTATCGGTGGGTTTAATGAGCGCTTGGGTTGGGCTACGACAAATAACTATCCTGATTTGGATGAGATCTACGCTTTTGAAGCGGATCCCGAACGTCCCGATCATTTTTTGTTAGATGGGGCATCTCTTCCTATCCAAAAAGAAACCGTTACAATTGAATTCAAAAATGGTGAAAGTGTGGGATTGGAAACCCGTGAATTTCTATCAACGTCATTCGGACCGGTTATACACCGTGGCAACGGAAAGGTATACATCATTCGGTCGGCCGGGGACGGCGAATTCCGTATGGGCGAGCAGTTTCTGAATATGATGAAAGCTCAAAATCTGTCGGAATGGAAAGAAGCCATGCGCATGCGGGCCCGGACAGCCTCAAACTTGACATATGCCGATGCGGATGGAAATATTTTCTATGTCTGGAATGCAGCCGCCCCGGACCTGCCCCATAAGTCAGGGAATGATACATTAGCCGTGGAGGTATCGAGCAGAGATCAAATCTGGAGCGATCTTATCGCTTGGGATAAACTGCCCCAGCTTCACAATCCGGAGGGCGGATACTTGCACAATGAAAATGATCCATTTCATTTTACTAACCTCAACGAAGTTTTTGATGAAGATGATTTTCCCGATCATTTTCCGGATCCACGTTATCGTCTTCGAAGTCAACATTCAGATCAGCTGATTAATAATGACAAAAAATTCTCTCTGGAGGATATTGTGGAGATCAAACACAGCATGGATATGCTGCTTGCCCATAGAGTAAAAGATGATCTGGTGCAGGCAGTTCACGATAATAATCCGGACGAGGAAGTTGCCGATGCCATAGAACAGATTGAAAGCTGGGACAATACTGTAGCTAAGGACAGTCGGGGCGGCATACTTTTTAAAACGTGGTGGTGGCGATATCAGGAAACTGCCGATTCAGCAAGGGTAGAATCTACTCCCGAGTCTGCCGGATTTTCCGCTACTCCAGAACGATTATTTAAAGAAGTATGGTCGCCTGATCGTCCGGTTGAAACTCCGCACGGGCTTGCAGACCGGGAGCGGGCTGCCGAAGCGTTTGAATGGGCGGTTGAAGAAACAACGGATCGTTACGGAAGCTGGGATCTTTCATGGGGAGATGTGCATCGTGCCCGCATAGGCGACAAGGATTTGGCGGTAGGTGGCTGTACCGGTTTGCTGGGGTGTTTCCGGGTTTTGTGGTTTGTAGATCATGAAAATGATGAGCAGAGACGTGAAGTTAGAGGTGGCGACGGCTGGGTGTTAGCTGTGGAGTTTGGAGATACCCCGAGAGCGTATTCCGTCTTGGCCTATGGACAAAGTATTAAAGAAGATTCGCCTTACTTTAACGATCAGCTAGAGCTATTTACAGAAAATGAAATGAAGTCGGTTGTTTTTTCTCAGGAGGATATTATGGAACAGATTGAGCAGGAATATCACCCGGGACAAGAAGAAAAATGATGCAAAACTAAAAAGTTTTATTTGGCTTCCGAGTTATAGGATAGGGGAAATCAGGGTATTCTACCCTGCTTAATAATATTGATAAATATTTACAATACGGAGATATGATGATATCACTTAAAAAGTCGATCCAGTTCACAACGGTAATTCTCTTTATAAGTTTGGGGATCTTTTCTGCTTGTGAACAGCAGCCGGCAACCGAAGCGATTGAGAAAAGTAGTCATGTTATAGATACGCTTATGACTTCCCAGGAAGTTCCGGGTATACAGATAGCAGTATGGAAAGATGGAGAAATAGTGTTTTCAGAAGGATTTGGACATGCTGATTTGGAGCATAACGTGCCGATGGATCCCAATACAAAATTAAGAATAGGCAGCGTTTCAAAAACCTTAACATCTGCTGCTGTCGGAAAGCTCTATGAGCAGGGAAAACTTGATTTAGGAGCCTCTGTGCAGGAGTATGTATCCTATTTTCCTGAAAAACAGTACTCTGTCAATGTACGGCAGGTGGCTGGTCATACCGCCGGAATTCGGCATTACAGAGGTGACGAATTTCTGATGAATAAGCGTTTTGAAACGGTAAAAGAAGGTGTGGATATTTTCGATGAAGATACACTTTTATTTGAGCCGGGGACAGACTACAGCTATAGCAGCTACGGCTGGAATTTGATCAGTGCTGTAGTGGAAGGGGCATCCGATACTACCTTTCTTCCCTATATGGAAAATGTAGTCTTTGATCCTTTGGGGATGGATGAAACCGAAGCTGAATATACCGATAGCTTGATCACCAACCGTACCCGCTACTATTCGGAAGGAGCAAACGGAGAAATTATCAACGCTCCCGCCGTTGACAACAGTTACAAATGGGCCGGCGGCGGATTTATCGGAACCGCAGAAGACCTGACAATCTTCGGAGAACAGATATTCTGGGGCGATTTCCTTCAACCGGAAACAGTGGATTTGTTGACCGAATCCCTAAAATTAAATTCCGGAGATAAAACAAATTATGGAATTGGCTGGCGAACCGGGACTGATGATAAAGGGCGCCGATACTACGGGCACAGTGGCGGTTCAGTGGGCGGCACGACTCAGTTTGTGGTGTTTCCGGAGCAGGAGGTTATTGTAGCGGTTGTTGCTAATATGGGAGGAGTATCTTATCGCGACTCTCACCTTAAGATCGCCGACTTTTTTATGGCTGAGCCAGTATGAAGGTATCTTTTATAGTGAGGCTTTAGACTGGAATGGACACTTGAGATGATAGATGATAAAACCTTTCGTTCTTACAGAAGAGAGATGAGTTCAGACAGTCAAAACAAGGGATTAGAAGGTTTCCAATTTCTTCTGACAGGGCAAATAATCTTTTCAAACAGAAGTAGTAATACTCGGTAAAATTTGGAGAAGGTGTATATTGTATATTGAGAAGAGCTACAAGCGGATGTTTAATCAGAATTTTCATCAATATCGTATTGGTCTAATTTTGAATAAAGTAATCTGCGATTAATACCCAAGAGTTCTGCCGCTTTGGTTTTATTCCAGTTTGTTCGGTGAAGCCCTTTCAGAATCAAGTCTTTTTCCACGGACTGGATGATTTTCTGCATCGGGATATTCCCTTCCTGGTTATGCAATTTATAAATATTTGAAAAGTCAGATTTTAATGAGATGGAAAGATCCTTTTTCTCCAGAATTTCTCCTTGCATCATTACCGTTGCCCTTTCAATAATGTTTTCAAGTTCTCTTACATTACCAGGCCAATGATAAGATTTTAAATATTCCAGAGCTTCAGAAGAAATTACAATATTCTTTTTTGCGGAATATTTTTTGATAAAGTATTTAACAAGCGGTTCAATATCATCTAACCTTTCGCGTAAGGGAGGTAATGTGATATTCAACACATTTAATCGATAGTATAAGTCCTCACGGAAATTACCATTTTTAACCTCCTGCTTGAGGTTCTTATTGGTAGCTGCAACCACTCTTGCATTTGTTTTTAAGGTTTCCTCCCCACCAACCCGTTCAAAGGTGAAGTTTTGTAGTACCCGAAGTAATTTAACCTGTGTTGGCGGAGTAAGAGCATTAACTTCATCCAGAAAGATTGTACCGTTATTTGCTAGCTCAAAACGACCTAAGTGTTTCTTAGATGCTCCGGTAAAAGCTCCTTCCTCATGCCCAAATAGTTCACTTTCCAGTAAGTTATCAGGTAGAGCACCACAGTTCACTTTAATAAATGGGCCATTCGACCTATTAGAGTGACGGTATATTGCATCAGCAATAACTTCTTTACCCGTACCGCTATCACCTTGAATTAGAACTGTCGTGTCTTTTGGGGCAATTTTCCCAACTAACTTCAGGACTTCCCGCATTTTTTTACTTGAACCCACAATCTGGTCTTCAATGGCAGGCCAGTCTGAATCTATTTCTTCTAGATTTCCATTATCCAGGGTGTTTAATTTATTATGTTGATCAACAGCAGAACGAACGACAGATAAAAATCTATCTATTTCAAAAGGTTTTTCCAGGTAGTCGAAGGCTCCGGCTTTCATTGCTTCAATAGGTTTTTCACTAGAACCATAAGCGGTAAACATAATAATGGGTATCCGTTCCGTATTTTTTTTAATGGTTTTAAGAGCTTGGATACCCGATAATTCAGGCATTTTAATATCCATCAACACTAGAATTGGTTGATGGTCCAGAGTCATTTGGATGGCTTCTGTTCCATTTGAAGCTTGCAGAAGAGAGTACCCTTCATCTTCAAGTAATTCAACGATATTTAGCCGCATCGAAGGTTCATCATCTGCAACTAAAATAAGATTTGAGTCCATAAATGAGTTAGCTATGTCCTACTTATAAATGGGGAGTTTGATAATACATATTGTCCCTACAGAAGGTTGTATGTTATCAACATCTGTGGATTGATCCCAAGTTTTAATTATCGACTCGTCTTCTTGTGGCTTTTCAAAGTGAATGCTGCCATGGTGTGATTTAATAATCTCATTACAAATTGAAAGGCCAAGTCCTGAGCCGTTATTTTTAGTGGTAAAGAAGGGATCAAAGATCTTAGGTTTTATTTCTTCGGGCATCCCGGTACCGAAGTCTCTAATACTAATTTTTGCCAGATCTTCACTTTCTAAGAACGCAGTTTTGATCACTATATTACAATTTTCTGTAGATGCTTGGACTGAATTTTTTAGAATGTTGGCTATTACTTGATCAATCGATTCTAAGTCTGCCTTAACAGGAGGTAAGTTTGAATCAAAATGGGTTTCATACGTGATGATATGCCCGGGAAAAGCTTCAATTAACCAGTCCATTTTTTCTTCTAGAATGGTATGAATATTAACAGCTTTTTTCTCCTTTCCAATAGGTTTTGAAAAAAGGAGTAATCG
>CAZYOD010000153.1:0-5981 GCA_964648635.1 uncultured Balneolaceae bacterium
ACCGGGTTTTCGTTTGACTTTCGTTGATCGGGCTGCGCATCGAACCGCTTTAAATCCAAACCGGGATATAAGACCACACTTTTCTCGGCAATTCTATCCACGGGATAATAATACTTGTCATCGGGATAGTGCTCCAGAAAATCAGGCAGGGCTTTTAGAAAGTCATTACGATGAAATTTCGAAGAAAAGATCAGCCGGTCGG
Source organism: uncultured Balneolaceae bacterium (assembly GCA_964648635.1). Lineage (GTDB taxonomy): Bacteria > Bacteroidota > Rhodothermia > Balneolales > Balneolaceae > Fodinibius. The sequence continues at coordinate 203 of CAZYOD010000153.1, forward strand.
CCGAAAGCATACTCAAATAATTAAGATAACTGTAGGTCAAATCTCGCTCTTCTCCTTCCGGCATCGGCTGAGTAAACTGATTCTCATGCATATACATGAGCTTGGGAATACGAGAAAACCTCGGGTTGGTAAGTGAAAGGAAAGCCGGCAAGTTGGTCATGCTGCTTACCAGAAGAAGATCAATCTGCTCCTCTACTTCCTGAGCCATCCCCGCAAGCACTACCGAATTACCGTGCATCTGCCATTTTCGTCCCTTGTAACTTAGGTTGATCGGTTTGATATCGTGCCGGGAATGCTCTTGAAGTCCCCTTAAAAAAGCTTTGTGTGAACCGCTGTAAAACGGTTCAACAGCCAGAATGTTCATATCAAATTATGGATTACTTATATGCAGTACACTCCCCAAGTGTATTACATCTTCTGTCAATTTTAAATACTATCGAAAACGAGCTTCAATATCTTCGAGCGGGATATATTCCAAAGTCGGTTTGTTGAGCGGATCATTATACGGCTCATCACAAGCAAAAAGCTGATCAAGCAGATTTTCCATTTCGACATCCGTTAGCTTTCTGCCTTTTGGTATAGCCGTCTTCGAAGCAAACGCTATTGCCAGTTTCCGGCGCTCATCAAACTCAAATTTGCCGTCCAGCTCCCGGTATTGATGCAGCATCGATTTTAACACCGAATGTTCATCGCCCACATCAATATCAGCAGGCACACCGCTGACCATCGCCGTATTGCCGCTCATAAGCTGAATGTTGAATCCCATTCGTTGGATAATAGGATGCAGTTCCTCCAGCAGCGAAAATTCGGAGGCAGAAAATTCAATCGTCTGGGCAAAAAGAAGCTGTTGAGTACTGGGAATCGCAGCTTCAGTCGCATTAAGTGCTTTTTCGAAAATGATGCGCTTGTGTGCCGCATGCTGATCAATCATGCAGAGTCCTGAACGCGTCTGCGTCAAGATATAGCAGTCGTGCAATTGCCAAAAACCGCGGTCTCGCATCCGCTGGGGATGATCCTCTTGTTTTTTAAGCCTCTCCCGCTTTTGCCTTGGAGAGTTATCAAAATCATAAAGCTGTTTTGAGAAATTATTCTGATCACCTTTTTGCGGCTTTCTTCGATCAAAATTGATGCGCGATGGAAATTTTACGGGCTTATTTTTGCCTGACGATCCTTTATTCCTGTGCCCGCCAAAATTAAAATTTGAAGAAAAACCGCTCGATGAAGGTCTGCTGGAATTGTCCTCCCTGTTCGAAACCTCCGGAACCAAAAACTCTTCGTTCAACGCTTTTTTGACTACCGATTTTGTCAGCTTAATCATGCTGCGTTCATCCTCAAACTTGACCTCCTCTTTGGCGGGATGAACATTTACATCTACCTGTTTGGGATCTACTTCAAGAAAAATAGCATAAAACGGATAATCCCGTTCACCCGTCCAAGTATCATAAATATTGAGTATCACATGAGTCAGATAACGATGCTGAATCGGCCGCCCGTTGACAAACAAAAACTGCTCACCGCGACTTCTTTTTGTCAGTTGTGGATCAGCTAATATTCCCTTAACCGTCAGATAGCTCGTTTGCTCCTCAAATTCAATCAGGCTGGCTTTATAACTTTTGCCGAACATGTCGGTGATACGCTGTTTCAGCGGCTGATCTTTGGGCAGGTCGTAAATACTGTCGGTATCAGCGATAAGTTCGAACCCCAAGTCCGGATTGGCAAGTGCAGCCTGCTGTACCGTCTTTAGGATATGCCGAAATTCGGTGGCGTCTGTTTTCAGAAACTGGCGACGGGCGCGCACGTTATAAAAAAGATTTCGCACCGAAACTGTAGTACCGTTTTCTACCGCGGCGGGCTCGAATGATTTCTCCTCTCCGCCCCAAACCTCATACTTAAATCCCGACTCATCGCCGGGACGTTTGGTCTTAAGGGTTACCTGTGCTACTGACGCGATCGAAGCCATTGCCTCACCCCGGAAACCGAGCGTACGCACTCGAAAAAGATCATCCACATCCTGAATTTTAGAAGTGGCGTGCTGCTCGAAACACAAGCGGATATCTTCCTTGCCCATCCCACAACCGTTATCCGTAACCTGGATGAGCGTGCGTCCCGCATTTTGGATCACAATTTTCAGTTGATCGGCACCGGCATCTATGGCATTATCGAGGAGCTCCTTAACAACCGAGCTGGGTCGCTGAATAACCTCACCGGCCGCAATTTTGTTGGAAATCTCCGGGGGAAGCTGATGTATGATAGAATTTTGGGAATCCGTTTCCTGGGTCAACTGTTTGCGTTATTCTTTGTTGATTTTCGGTTGGTCGGATTATACGAAATTATCGTCCCGGATGTAAGATGATTAATGCAAATGTGAATCCGCCTAAAGCAAGTACATGATATAAATTACCATCGCTAGACCCAGTGCATACATCATTACCGAACGACCTTGATGGTATTTTTTATGGGGTCGTCTTATTTTGATACGTTCCCGCCGGTTCTCTTCTTTCTTGGGATCGTAATAACGGTACTGATACTTGTATTTTTTTGTCTTGGGACGATGCCCGAACATTTGCTTTATCATGGCAGTATCCTTTCCTATGGTAGAAGTTTTCTGCTTTTAATTAATATAATCAGATTTAACCCAAATTTCAGTCGGTTATTGTTATTTTATACCTTCATGCACGTGCCTCATATTTTTACTATACTTGAATCCCAAATTTAATCCGAAACTATTCCTGAACATCCATGAGTTACGAGAAGATTACACCCCCCGATACCGGGACCAAAATTAAAGTAGAATCAGACGGATCGCTCGTTGTTGGCAACAATCCTATTATCCCCTATATCCAGGGTGATGGCATTGGCATCGATATTACTCCGACTATGCGCCACGTGCTCGACAGTGCTGTTGAAAAAGCTTACGACGGGGAAAAGAAAATCGAATGGTTTGAAATTTATGCCGGAGAAAAAGCCGTCGAAAAATATGGCGAAGACGAATGGCTGCCTGAAGACACGCTTAACGCTATTGAAGAATATAAAGTCGCTATCAAGGGACCATTGACTACGCCGGTTGGAGGTGGCATTCGCTCGTTGAATGTAGCTATCCGTCAGAACAAGGATCTGTTTGCCTGTGTGCGTCCGGTTAAATATTACAAAGGGACACCGAGCCCGGTAAAACATCCCGAAAAAACCGACATGGTTATTTTCCGGGAGAATACCGAAGATATTTATGCCGGCATCGAGTACCAGACCGGAACGCCGGAAAATAAAAAGCTGAAAGATTTTCTGATCAATGAGATGGGCGTCGATCAAATTCGATTTCCAGATACTACCTCTCTGGGGATCAAACCGATTTCTGAGGAAGGAACCAAACGCCTGGTCCGCTCGGCTATTAACTACGCAATCGCTGAGGGCCGCGAAAGTGTGACGCTCGTCCATAAAGGAAACATCATGAAGTTTACCGAGGGCAGCTTTAAGGACTGGGGATACGAAGTAGCCCGCGAAGAATTTGATGCCGAAGTTATAGGCGAGGGTCCGTGGTGTAAACTGCCGAATGGAATTGTAATTAAAGACGTCATTGCTGATGCGTTTCTGCAGCAGATTTTAACGCGTCCAGCCGAATATGATGTGATCGCTACGATGAATCTTAACGGCGATTATGTTTCGGATGCACTGGCTGCCTGTGTCGGCGGAATCGGTATCGCACCGGGAGCAAACATCAACTATAACACCGGTCTGGCCGTGTTTGAAGCTACACACGGTACCGCTCCAAAATACACCGGCCAAGATAAAGTGAATCCGGGCTCGCTGATTCTTTCGGGAGTCATTATGCTCCGTTATATGGGATGGGATGAAGCGGCCAATCTGATTGAAAAAGGTATCGAAGCTTCGATTTCTAAAAAGCGGGTAACATACGATTTCGAACGGCTGATGGATGATGCTACGCTGTTAAAATGCTCAGAATTTGGTGAGGAAATCGTATCAAATATGTAACCTCTTCTCATATTCATATGATATAACAAAACCCGCAGAGTGGCAAAACTTTGCGGGTTTTTGTTTTAAGATAAGGTCCTTACCAAAGAATACTTAACCGTACTGTTAAAAATTTTGGAACGCTTTAGATTCTCTCAGTTTTTGCCAGTTTTCTTTATGATCTGATAAAAGATCGCCTATCTCATTAATCAATTTTTCTTTAGAAACCGTGACCTCCGCAAAACTGCGATAACTGTCATATCCTTCAACCGTTTTTGCTTCTGTCCTTCCGGTTCCAATTAGCGAATCAACGGCTTTATTGGCTTTCCTTAAAACTATCAAAAATTGCGGAGAATCTAACTCAGAATCGCTACCATATTCTTCCATCGCTTTCGATCGTACCTCTTCAAGCTTATCTCCCACCCCGGATCTAAGCTCGGTTTGTGCCCATTCCACCGCCTTGGAAACAGCCGAAGCAGAATCCTCCCCGATTGCAGTAGCATAAGCAGATATTTCCTTTTCTCCGCTAACTACTTTTTGGTCGGGATACCAAGCAGGATACTGATCAACTTTCATGGGCTCAGAATCTTGAGCAGTTTGCGAAGCGCCGGCACATGAAAGGAGAATACCTAAAGAAATGACGAGTGCAATGAAAGAACTAATGCGATGCATAGTAAAAATTTATTGTTGCAATTCGATTTTTTGGATATCGCCCTCACGGGTTTCAACCTCCAGAACGATCATATTTTGACCTTCAAAATTTTGCGCTATAAGATCCTTCAAAGATTCCAGATCTTCAACCTTTTCATTGCCGACTTTGCGGATTGCAAAACCTGCTTTCAGGCCTTGTTTCGAAGCTTTCGAGCCCTCCACAACTTCAGATAAAATCAGGTCATAATTACCGGAAGCATCTGGTTTTGGAACGGCCATCACCCGAAATCCCAGCTCAAAGACAGCAAATTGGATTCCCTCCACCTCAGGCCGAACATTATCTTTTTCACTTCTCTCCTCTTTAATTTCCTCACGGGGACTCTCAGAAAAAGCCAGTTGTTCGTTATCCCGATCCAGCGTTCCCAATTCTACACTTTTATTGAGCTCCTTCCCATCCCGCCAAATCCTAAGATTCACACTCTCCCCCGGATTCAGAACAGCAATTTTTTGCTGCAGCTGATTGGACTCATTAACATCCATACCGTTAACACTTAAAATTACATCATTCTGTTTCAATCCGTATTTATCCGCTGCTCCATTCGGTGAAACAGCAGTAACCTGCACTCCGCGGATTTCATCCATCTCAAGCTCATTGGCCAGCGTTGCGTCAATGCTTATAATAGATACACCCAATAAAGCACGATGGACTTCCCCATACTGGATAATATCTTCAGCCACTTTTGCCGCCAGATTTGAGGGGACAGCAAACCCGTATCCCTGGTAACTCCCGCTCTGCGATGCTATAGCCGTATTCACGCCTATCAGTTCTCCGCTGGTATTCACCAAAGCTCCGCCACTGTTTCCTTTATTTATAGCGGCATCGGTTTGGATAAAACTTTCTACCCTCATTTGATCGTTTATAATTTGCACGTCACGGCTTAACGCACTGACAATACCGGCTGTTACTGTTGATCTAAGGCGAAAGGGATTTCCGACAGCCAGCACCCATTCTCCTACCCCTACGTTATCTGAATTGCCAATAGTAATAGATGGCAAATTACGGGCAGCGATTTTTAGAACAGCCAAATCAGTCGTTGGATCTTGTCCGACAATGCGTCCTTCAAATGTTCGTTTGTCATTTAGTACTACTTCTATATTATTA
>CAZYOD010000154.1:0-4239 GCA_964648635.1 uncultured Balneolaceae bacterium
ACTGTTGAATCGAGAGTAGCAAACAACCTGTTTTCGGCCAGAACTTCAGTATCGGTAAGAGCATTCATTAATGTTGACTTGCCGGCGTTTGTATAACCGACTAACGAAATGCGAACCTTATCAGATCGACCTTTGCGCTGTGTTTGACGTTGTTGGTCAATTTTTTCAAGCTTGCTTTTTAGAGTAGCAATGCGCTTATCGATCATACGGCGGTCCATCTCAATCTGGGATTCACCCGGACCTCGCGTTCCGATACCACCTTGCTGCCGGGATAAGTGAGTCCAAAAGCGGGTCAGTCGAGGCAATAGGTATTGAAGCTGCGCCAACTCAACCTGTGTTTTGGCGGCAGACGTTTTAGCCCGGGAAGCAAAAATATCGAGAATCAGACCACTGCGATCCAAAACCTTGGCTTTCGTCTCCTTTTCGATATTTCGGATCTGTGTCGGAGAAAGATCATCATCAAAAATTAGAGTATCTACATTCTTTTCGCGCGTCATCTGCTTCAATTGACGCAGTTTCCCGGATCCCACATATGTAGAAGGATCAGGATGCATGCGGTTTTGCAGAATTTTATCTACCGTAAGTCCCCCGGCGGTATAGGTAAGCATCTCCAATTCATCTAAATACTCCTCCGCCTGCGATCGTGGGGTTTCAGGGCCGTAAACACCAACTAAAAAAGCTCGTTCCTGAACTATGTCAGAATTTCGTATCTGTTCGAACAATGTCTAATCTTATGAGTTTTCCGTTCTAATAATTATTAAACTGCTGGATGTTGATATCATCTTTTATATAACAACGAATTCGTTGCCCGAGTTTATGTGAAATCAGTTTTTGGAAAGATTCTTTTTGTTTATGCGGCACATCCAGTTCCAACCGAATCAATTCAGCATGATTCCTGCTCGCATTAATTCCATAGATAAAAATATAGCGCGTTTTGTGCTTTTCTTCCTTTTCAACAAAATCGCGAATTTGGTGCCAAGCCACCGTTTGTGACGGCTCATTCACATTTTTTACTATTCCATGGTCGGTTATAAAACGTTTAGTGGCAAAATAACTGGTAGAAAACCAGCATAGAGCCAACCACACATAAAATCCCGAAGCAACGATTTCTGTCGCTGATCCGCGGTAAATTGCAATTCCTCCGGCAATTAAGGCCGAAATCATAAAGAGCGTAGAAAATAACGGATAACCCCGCAGCTTTCCTGCTTTCCAGCTCAATCTCACATTGCGCAACCTTATAACATTGGTAAGCGCAATTGTAGCAAGAACGGCTGCTCCCAAGGTAAACGTCCCAAGGACAAACCAAAAAATAATATCAATATTTGTTTCCATCATATCACTATGATATGGATTCAGCTTTATACAAGCGAGAAACCAAGGTCTCAATAATTAAAAAAAGCAAAGCTATCCAAATAAACCAGTTCCAAATCTCTTTTCCGAAAACAGCTGTATCCAGCTTTTCTTCAAAACTGTCGACTGACGAATCTCCGGCACTGATGGTTTCATTCACTGTCAAAGCATTTCCAATTAAACTTTGCCATTGTTTATCACCTAACGTACCGAATCGTGATTCCATTATGTTTTGATTTACAGCAATTTTATGATCTGCTTCACCGGAGCTAATTGTCAATATACCCGGTTCCCACTCCCGGCCCTCGTATTCAATACGGACCCCATCTGCTTTTTGCTGCACATCGGGTTTGTAATCAGCACCATTAATTTGGAGCGTAACTTCACCTTCGGCGGAGGCTTCCCATACAAAAGGACGACCCAACTGATGTTCTTGCAGCCCGCCCTTTTCCGTGGAAGAGACGTAGAGAATACTCTGGTAAAACAGCGGCGCAAAAAGTGGATTTACCGGGAAGTTGGACCAGCCGGGATCTGCACCGAATGTTGCCACTAATAACATACCTTCACCAAATTGTTGCTCGCTCAACAGCGGGTCGGCATTTGCGGCTTTTAGAAGATCAAGCCCGGCTGAATTTGACGACTCCCGGTAATGGTAATAGTAGAACAGCGACGGAAGCTCAATATTAATTTCCTGATCTTCTTCCCTGTTAAACAGCTCATCCAAGACGGGATGCCCTTCCTCAAGCTCTCCCATCTTTGCCACTGAATTGAAAGATCCGTATTCACCCAGCACGTCATCGAAGCGGCCCGCATTAAATAGTGAGAAGAATCGGTTATAACTTTGTATATCACCCTTTTCGGATGGAAAAAATAGTAGTCCGCCGCCATTTTGAATATACCTCCTCAAATCCTGAAACCAGTACTCAGGGATCTCATCAAGACCGTCCATTATCAGTGCATCATATTGCGACCACTGCGCCTGATCCACTTCATCGGGCTGTTTTTGATCAAACGAAATCTGAGCATTGGTTTGACGGGCAGCTTCTAAGGCGGGTGTTAAATAGGAAGCAAATGAGGACTGCTTCTCCGTATCAGTGATAAGTAAAATTGACCGCGTTTCCGGGATACGGATCACAAAATTTCGTGCATTATCATAATCCACCTCATCCCCTTCCAGAATAATTCGTCCGGTCAGGTCGCCGGTTTTCTCAGGAACAACCTCAAATAGAAACTCACTGGTTTCGCCCGGTTCTAACGAAAACTCATATTGCCCCGATAATTCTCCCTCAACTTCCAGCGATACAAATTGGTTAGCAGCGGGGGCATCCCCAACATTTTCTACTTCTGCAGCCAATGTAATCGGAGCTCCAAGGCTTAGCATTTGGCTCTGTAAAGAAACTGAAGATATTGCCACGTTCGGTTGTTTAGCCTGTTCGAGCGTAATCAGCTGCACCGAAACCGGCTTTGCTTCATTTTCATCTTCCAGAGATAGCTCCTCAAGATCATTGAGCTGACTAGCTTGGCCATCCGAAATTATATAAATAATTGACCGCGGCTCAGGGGAATTCTGTAGCTGATTATAAAGGCTTTTGAAACTCTCTGCGGTATAATGCCCGGTGTTAGAAGCTGTTACATCTGCAACCTGTTCAAGAGCCTGATCGGTATTTGTAAAAGCGGAGTTAGCTCCATTACTTTGGTTTGTCGTATTAATAAGAAATTTATCGGATGCATTTCCGTTTCTGATAATACTGCCGGCTACATCCTTAGCTTGATCAATCAAAGGTCCGCTGCCACCAATGCGGTTCATGCTGGCACTGTTATCAATCAATACTGCAACCGCTTTGGATTCGCCGGAACTTACTGATCCTGTTAACGTTGGAGGTAAAAACGGACGTGCTAAAGCCATCGCCAAAAACAATACCGCCAAAGCTCGAAGAGCCATCAATATATATTGTTTGATTCGTATACGGCGTATTGTACTTTTACGTAACTCATTAAAAAAAGAAAGGGTCGAAAACGATACCTTTTGCGGGCGGCGTAAACTGATTAGATGAATAATGATCGGTAAAGCCACCGCTAATACGCCAAATAAGAAAATAGGATTTAAAAAGCTCATTACCAGTAAAATTATTACTTTTGGGGCGGCTGCCTCATATCATCGTATGAAACGAAAGCTATAAAATTAACAGCGTTTTAGTAATAAAATACGGAGAAAATTTATCCCCATTCATGAATAGATTGAAAATTTCGGGCCTGTTCCTTTTTGTAACCATTGTAATCGCTTCTTGTTCATCCATACCGGACCGTCCCTGGTCAGATGCCATTCCTGATAAGGCTCCATTTCTCATCATCCCGCAAGAAAATGCCACGCTGAACCAAGTATTGCAGTCATCATATATGCCCTTTTTAGATGATGTTACCTCTTCGGCTGTTCATCTTTTATCCCGCGTGGATTCAACCGCACAAAATCCTATCGATTTAAACGCTATTATGCTTTATACCGGCGCCAACGACCAGTTGGAAACAGTATGGATGGCCCAAGCTCCGGAAGGTTTTATGGAGCGCATCAGAAATAATTTCTACCAGGCTTTTACTCAAAATCAGTATTATCTTCATGGTGTCGAAATTCATATCCTACATCTGGGGGATCGAGAGTTATTTGCTGCTCAGCTTCAGGATAACTTACTGCTTTCGGAATCGAGCCTTGGACTTGAAGATGCAATCCGGGCTTATGTAGGAAAGCTGGATCGCGCTGATTTTTCAGATCTTTCGTTAGAGCCTGGTCACATTGTGATGAATACTCCTTCATTGGACCGATGGGTCCGGCAACTGGCGAAAGTAACACACCGTCCGGCTATTCAAAATGCTCTGCAGGGAACCTCTCCTGCA
>CAZYOD010000154.1:4339-5962 GCA_964648635.1 uncultured Balneolaceae bacterium
GTTCTAATGGAAGACAAATTGCATTATGCCAACCTTGCTAAAACGTTACGCTCGGAATTTGGGTTGGTCACGTATGCACAGTCAGGTTTCCTCACAACGGGTGAACATCTGTTTCTTCGGAAAGTTGCTGATGCATCCGCTTTGCGGAGTGAACTTGCAGATTTAGCAAGAAATGATCATATCAGCCGAACCGACGGTATCTACTATATCCAAAGTTCTGCGATCGCAAAATTATTTGGAAGCTCATTATCTACATTTAAGGATTTTTATCTTGATGTAACGGGTGATGTAGCTGTGCTTTCAAAACGAAAAGGACTTGTGGAGATGGTTTCTTCTGATCGCAACCGACGGCGAACTATGTTTTATGAACAATCTTTCCGAGATATGAAAGAGGACCTTTCGGAAGAAGTCAGCGGACTCTTTGTGACAAATACAGATTTTTATTCGTTTATCGAGCCGTTTCTTTCTCCGGAAAATTATCTCAACGTTCTTACTGCGAGATTCGATATGCTATCTATATCAGCCAGTGCAGATGAAAATAATCAAAGCATTGCTTTTAATTTACAGACATATCAGACACGAGATCGATCCGTTCCATATGAAGAAAAATGGCTGTTCCCCACGGGAGGTGGATTATCCGGAGAACCGATTTTGGCAGATATTGGAGGCAGCGAACGGGAAGAGGTTATTTTTGCCACTGAATCGGGAAACATTTTTGCCCTGGCGGCTGACGGTACGGTAGTCATGGAAGCCAACACGGGGGGCGACGTTCCACTCGGTTCGCCCGTTGTTTATGATTGGTACGGAACCAATCGGAATGTGATCTTAGTTGCAGCCGGCAACAAAATCTATGGCTGGAACGATAACGGCGAACTGCTGCCGAAATTCCCTTTCGAACTCGACGAACAAATTACTTCACCGCTTGTTGTCAAAGATATCGACCGTAACGGGTTGCCCGATGCACTGGTAGGAACAGCAAATCGGCGGCTTCATCTTTTAAACGGACGCGGTGAAAATCTAGAGGGATGGCCGGTAACCACAAATGCAGAAATTGAAACAAAACCCACCGTTGAAAATTATCGAGGATCAACAACAATTTTTGCATTCTCGGAAAATGCTGTTCACGGCTGGCTTGCAGATGGAAGTCAACAACAGAACTTTCCCAAGTTTCTCAATGCGTCGCTGAATGGCACCCCGGTGCTACACGAACAAAATATTCTCGGCAATGCGGCTGACGGTTATCTCTATTCTATCGGACCCGATAAGATATTTGCCGATTCTCTGAACGTATTTGAAAACGCTTCGGAAACATCTGATGTAGAAGCGATTTACGCTTCCAACAACTCACTAGTAGGTAGTCCTTCCGTACAAAACCTTACGGTTACCAATGATGATGAAGTTTACAGTGAGCCTATGATTTTAACAATGAGCGCTAACGGTTCTGTCTTTTTGCTTAACACTAAGGGGCAACTTCGATTTACTAAAAACATGGGCCAACCCGCAGCTTCCGAATCTTCACCTTTTATTTCCGATATTAATCAAAATGGGCGTAAGGATATCATTACACTTGCCAATTTCGGACGGCTGTATGTTTGGGAGGTCAACAGCGGAAAACGCATTTAT
>CAZYOD010000155.1:0-5892 GCA_964648635.1 uncultured Balneolaceae bacterium
ATCTTCCGCAGGTTCTGGCTGAACCAAAACACGATCGCTTAACGGTTTGATTTTAGATTTAGCCATATGTATGACTCCTAGGTTTAGGTTATTAGTTGAAATTTGAAATTTTATCTCAGCAAGCGTGCTGAAAATATTTTTGTATAAAACCTTCCTGCAGGGAGATGACCTCCCGTTTAACAGGGTTATAGATGAGCAAGTACCATACCAAACTTCTAAAGAAACAGATGAGAATCATCAAATCCCTTCAAGCAACGCTTAAAGGCCGATTTTAATTCTAATCTAATTGAGGGAGGGAATTAAAGCTTAAATGTATTAGTCGAAATTTCAGGTCAAAATGCCATCTTCTACAAGTTGTGCTGTCAACTTTTCATATTCGGATGGTTCCCAAGCCTCCGCACGCTTATCAAAATCAAACATCTCGGGCTGCCGATCTTTATTTACGATAGGCTTTAGAGCATTACTCAACTTTTTGCGACGCTGGTTAAACGCTGTACGGACAACAGTTTTTAGATTTTTATCCGAACACTTTAGGGGCCCTTTGTCAAAAGTCAGCCTGACAATCGCACTGTCCACATTAGGTTGCGGATTAAAACATTGTCGCGACACGGGAAACAGAATTTCGGGCGTACACATCAGTTGTGTCTGCACGCTGAGGATCCCATAATCCTTCGTCCGTATATCGGCCACCAAACGTTCGGCCACTTCTTTCTGCATCATTAACAAAGCATCAGAGAGTAATTCCCGGTGCTCAAGAAGTGCAAACAAAATTTGACTGGTAATATAATACGGTAAATTTCCAACGACGTGTGTTTTATCTTTCCCGGCCGATAATTTTCCCCAATCGACATCCAACACATTCTCGTGATGAATTTTCAGCTTTTTAAATTTATGCTCAAGCACTTCTACCGCCCGCTGATCCAGCTCCACAGCAATAACATCCTCATACCTTTCCAACAACGCTTCAGTCAACGCCCCGGTGCCGGCCCCGATTTCAATTACTCGCTCTCCCTTCTTGGCAGCAAGAGCATCGGCAATTTTTTCAATAATATTATTATCGGTCAAAAAATGCTGTCCCAGACTTTTCTTTGGTCGTATACTCATCTATAACATCCTAATTCTTTATTCCTAATTGTCTTTTTGCTTACCGTCGCCGTGTAATTTAAATTAACCAAACAACTTTTTGTAAATTAATTAAATATGGATATCAACCCCTTGGAAACGGAACACATTGGAATCCAAACGCTGGAAAAGCGTTTGATGAAATCCGAATCCAATATTTCGTTAAAAATAGGAGTCCCAAGAGAAGTCTCCAACGATGAACGCCGCATTTGCCTGACCCCGGGAGGCGTCTCCGTGCTTGTTGCCAACGGGCACCAGGTTTTTTTAGAACAGGATGCCGGAGCCGAAGCTAATTTTACCGATCAGGAGTTTGCCGACGCGGGTGCCGAAATAGCCTATAGTATCGACGAGGTTTATCAGAAATCCGAAATGATTGTAAAAGTAGCGCCCCCTTCCGAGTCGGAATTTGAACTTTTGGACAATGATCACATCCTCATCTCGGCATTGCATCTCGGCAACGCAACCGATGATTTTATCGCTCTTTTAATTGAAAAATCAATCACAGCTATTGGCTTCGAATTCATCAAAGGAGAAGATAAAGAATTCCCGCTTGTGCGTATGATGCATGAAATAACGGGCTCTATGGCAGTACAAATCAGCGCCCACTATCTCGAAAAAAGTGAAGGCGGACAAGGCATCATGCTGGGAGGCATTTCGGGCATCCCGCCTGCTACAGTGGTTATTTTGGGTGCGGGTATCACTGCAGAATACGCCGCCCGCACGGCCCTGGGTTACGGCGCCCAAGTATTTGTTATGGATAATGATCTTACACGGCTCCGTCATCTCGAAAACGCGCTGGACCGACGCATCATTACGGCAACAGCCAATTACCAGTATTTGTCTTCTGCCCTGCAGTACGCGGATGTGGTGATCGGAGCCGCGATGTTTGAGGGTGAACGGGCCCCATGCCTCGTTACGGAACCCATGGTCGCATCCATGAAAGCAGGCAGCGTTATTGTTGATACGGTGATCGATCAGGGCGGATGCATTGCAACCAGCAGAGCTACCACTCATTCTGAGCCTACATATATATCCCATGATGTTATCCACTACTGCGTGCCCAACATCCCTTCAAATGTTGCGCGAACAGCTACGTATGCGCTCAATAACGTAATCGTACCCTACCTACTGGCCATTGGAGATGCGGGGGGAATCCGGGAGTGCCTGTGGACCAACACTGCCCTGCGGAACGGCACGTATGTATACAAAAAACATCTTACTAAAAAGTCTTTGTCTAAAATTTTCGATATGCCCTACCGGGAAATCGAGATGCTTATCGCCAGCCAGATATGACACTAAGCAAATCAAGTAAAATTATTCTGGGGATTTTAACTTTCCTGCCACTTATTGTGGGAGTCGGCTCCGTTATCTTCGGGATCGTTCAGATGATCTCCCTATTTTTTTCAGAGGATCCCACTATGCCCATGCTGTTTCTTTCGTACCTGGTACATATAATCCCGTACCTGTTTTTCTTTTTTCTAATTTATTTAGGTCTGGGCATTTTTTACCTGGTCCATATTATTCAGAATAAATCTCTGGATAGCGAAAAGAAATTTCTGTGGATTGTTGTCCTTATTGTTCTCAACACTATTACAATGCCGGTGTATTGGTTTATCTATATCTGGAAAGATGAACCGTCATCAGATTTCCAATCAGATTCTATTTTTGACGATTATGAATCAGGAACTCAATCCAAAGAACTATAGGCGCGTCAGTATTCTTAACTGGCTGCTTAGCGCTCCTTTCTTTCTGCTCTTTGCCTGGCCGTATTGGTATATTGCCAACTTCATGGGTATTGAAAAAATGATAACCTATGTGGGATGTATCTTCTTTTCGGTACCGTTCATGATCACTATTCTGCACGGGCACGTCACAATGGCCTTTGGCGAAGCACACCGTCACCATTACTACAATTGGCTCAACGATCATCCTCTTACCCATGGATTGCTTTTCCATCCGGTAATGATGCGTACCCGTTTTCGATTGATCCTGTTGGTAGTAAGTATTTTACTTTTTATAACCGGATTTCTTCTGCAGATATAACTATTGAACCAGTGAGGTATCAGAGGAATCGCAAAGTTTTTTTTCAGCAGTGCGCTCTGCGAATCCCTGACTCCTGCGGACAAGCACTAATATGCCGTACCGGATTTTATTTCATCCACCACGCTGGGGTCGAGCAGTGTTGAAGTATCACCCAGGTCATCAGTTTCACCGGCAGCAATACTTCGCAAAATACGCCGCATAATTTTTCCGGATCGGGTTTTCGGCAATCCTTCTACTACCTGCACTTTATCCGGCTTGGCTATGGGACTAATAATCTTAGATACCAGATCGTGAATCTCCTGTTTAAATGTCTCCGGATCGGAAACCCCGTCTTCGCATGTCATAAAAGCAAATATTCCTTCTCCTTTTACGTCATGCGGGTAACCGAATATAGCCGCCTCTACCACTTTGGGGTGCTCGTCAATGGCAATTTCAATTTCGGCTGTTCCCAATCGGTGACCGGAAACATTCAGCACATCGTCAACACGGCCGGTAATACGGTAATAGCCATCCTCATCGCGACGACAACCGTCTCCTGTAAAATAATAACCCGGATATTTATTAAAATAGGTTTCCATATAGCGTTCTTGGTCACCCCAGACGCCACGGGTCATGCCCGGCCACGGCTGCTTGATAACCAGATCGCCCTGCACTCCGTTACCTTTAATTTCATTTTTATTCTCATCCATCAATGCAGGTTCAACACCGGGAAGCGGTAGCGTAGCAAAACCCGCCTTTGTCGGGGTTACACCTGCAATGGGCGAAATCATGATACCGCCCGTCTCGGTCTGCCACCAGGTATCAACAATCGGACATTTACCATTTCCAATTTTGTCGTGGTACCAATGCCATGCTTCTTCATTTATGGGTTCACCTACCGTTCCAAGCACTTTAAGTGAACTTAAATCATACTGCTCTACGTATTTAATATCTTCCTTCATCAGTGCTCGGATGGCTGTTGGCGATGTGTAAAAATGGGTCACATCATATTTTTCGCACACCGCCCACAGGCGGCCCGGATCGGGGTACATAGGCGTACTTTCAAAAATAATTCCGGTAAGTCCGTTTAGCAGAGGACCATAAATAATATAGGAATGACCGGTAATCCAGCCGGCATCCGCCGTACACCAATACACGTCATCGCGACCAACCTGAAACACATTTTTCAGCGTATAGCTGATATACGTCATATAACCGCCACAGGTGTGTAGCTGACCTTTCGGCTTTCCGGTAGACCCGGAGGTGTAGAGAATAAAGAGCGGATCTTCCGCATCCATCTCGACTGCTTCATGATCCGCAGAAGCGTCAGTCATCAGATCGTGCCACCACTCATCCCGCCCTTCTTCCCAGTTGATATCATTTTTTGTCCGTTCACAAACAATCACACTTTCAATTGTAGAGCAGGACTCAAGAGCCTCATCTGAAATTTCTTTCAGCGGAACGAGCTTCGTACCGCGTTGGAGTCCGTCGTTGGTAATCAGCATCTTGGCATCGCAATCCTGGATACGATCGGCCAGTGACTGGGCAGAAAAACCCGCAAAAACAATAGAATGTACCGCCCCTATGCGAGCACAGGCCAGCGTAGCAATGGCAATTTCGGGCGTCATCGCCATGTAGATAGCCACACGGTCTCCCTTTCCGACTCCCTTCGATTCCAAAACATTTGCAAATTTACAGACCTCCTCGTGAAGCTCACTATAAGTCAACGACCGGGGCCCTTCGTCGGGATCATTCGCCTCAAAGTGAAAGGCTACTTTGTCGCCGATTTCATCCAAATGTCGATCAAGGCAGTTTTCTGTGATATTTAACTTACCGCCTTCAAACCACTTAACGTTCCCCTCTTCGAAGCTGCCGCTATGAATCCTATCCCATTTCTTATGCCAGTCGAATGTCTCCGCATAATCCCCCCAAAAACTTTCGGGGTCGTTAATACTTTTTCGATAAACATTTTGGTACTCATCAAATGACTTGATCATAAAATCCATAGCGGTATGCAATTAATTACAGATTACTTTCCCTAAGTTAAACGAACCAACGGAATGTCTTAACGTAATAAACTAATTTTGCATGTTATTTTAAATACTTAATGCTTTTTGGGCGGATCAGAGCTTACCGGATAGCGAATTTTTTCGACCAGTTCCTGCACATCCTCCGGAGGCTCTGCGGTCAGTCGGGATACAATGACGGAGACAGCTAAATTCACAACCATCGCAACGGTTCCAAATCCTTCCGGTGAAATTCCCCACCACCAATCTGCGGATGTGCCTCCCCCAAAGCCTCCCAGCTTGTATTTGGTCATGTAGAAAAGCATCAAAAGAATACCAACAACCATTCCCGAAATGGCTCCCTGACGATTCATCCGCTTATCGAAAATGCCGAGTATGATTGCCGGAAAGAACGACGCTGCAGCTAAACCAAAAGCCAGGGCTACCGTTGCAGCTACGAAACCGGGCGGATTAATCCCAAAATAACCCGCAACCATCACAGCAAATCCGGCGGCAATCCGAGCCCATATCAGCTCTCCCTTTTCAGTTATCTTGGGATAGATCTGCTTTTTGATGAGGTCGTGCGATATGCTGGTAGAAATGACGAGCAGTAATCCCGCCGCGGTAGAGAGTGCCGCTGCCAACCCGCCGGCCGCAACCAGCGCAATCACCCAGTTGGGTAAATCGGCAATCTCCGGGTTGGCCAACACCATAATATCCTGATCAATCGTAAGCTCATTTT
>CAZYOD010000156.1:0-5891 GCA_964648635.1 uncultured Balneolaceae bacterium
AAGAGCTGCAGCGGCAGATTGTTAAAAATGACGTTACTGAACGCTGGAAGATTGGACAATATCTGCACGACAATCTCGGCCAAACATTGGTATCGGCCGAAGTGCTGCTTAAAGGTGTCAAAAAGAAGTTAGGAGAGGGAGAAAAAGGTATAAAGGAAGATATAGATCAAGTGTTAGATTTACTCAATGAGAGCAGGACAGATACCCGTGATCTATCCCATGAAATAGTCCCGGTAGATTTGGAGGAGAAGGGCATAGCTCATGCTTTCCAAAAACTTGGCACGCAAATGGAAAAATTGCATGATATTAATTGCAAGCTGGAATACAATCACACGCTGGATAGTCTTACAAATGTTCAAATAGCCACCCACTTGTACCGAATTGGTCATGAAGCAACAAAAAATGCAGCTGTCCACGGAGATGCTGAAAATGTCAGGATCACCTTGAGATCGGATAATGATTATCTGTATCTGAATATAGAAGATAACGGCACCGGCTTCTCCGATTCCGCAAAAGAAAATGAAGGAATGGGCGTTAATATCATGCGTCACCGCACGGAGTTAATAGGCGGCACATTTGAAGTTAAAAATACTTCTGACTTAGGTGATACAGGGGTAACTATTACTTGCAAGATACCAAAACAAGAGTTGTAGGAAATAGTCAACCGACTAATTGGATCTTATGAAAGTAATTCTAGAATGTAAATCGAGAGTGAAAATAAATCTAACTCTGGTAGTTGATTACTTTTTTGAAGAAGATGCTTCTTCCCAGATAGTTACACATAAAGTTTCAAAAGCTTCATTTTTTGTCAGGTAACTTGAAGCACCGGCACTCCGCATATCTTCGATAACTTCTGGGCTGTCGTGAAGCGATAATCCAATGATCCGAACATTTGGCATATCAGCTTTTATTTTATAGGTGGCTTCAATACCATCCATAACAGGCATATTCACATCCATTACGATAACATCAGGGTTTGTCTCACGAGCTAGTTTCACAGCCTCTTGTCCCTGGGAAGCTTCTGCTACAATTGTCAGGTCCTCCTGTTTTTCAATCATTTGCCGAAGTCCTCTGCGCACCATGTCGTGGTCATCTACGAGGAGAACTTTGATCTTATGTTCAAAGTCATCCTGCTGCACTATTACATCAGAAGGTGGATGTGTTTCTTCATAATCCTGATTCCCTTTATCCAAATTCTCTATTTCTTTTAGGGGAGCGTAAAGGGTAGCTTTTGTAGTTTTTCCCGGCTCGGAATGGATCTCAAAGGTGCCTCCATGCCAGTCCATTCGCTCTTGTATATTGAACAGGCCAAAACCTCCTTCTTCAGTTGGGACCGGTTTATTATTTTTCACCTTAAATCCTTTGCCTTTATCCTCAACAGTTATCTTCACCTGATCATTATCGCTCGATATAGTCATATGAGCCTCATCAACACCTGCATGTTTTGCTATATTGCGAAGTAATTCTCTCACAGATTGATGAAGTACTGATCGGAGCTCCTTGTCCACTGGCTTTGATTTTCCATCATCTTCGATGAAGATATCCAGCTCTTTTCCCATATTTTTTGCGGTCCACCGCAGAACTTCGGTTATATCCTCTTTATCAAGTACAGGGGGTGGTTTCAGTTCCGTCATTAAATTTTGATTGTATTTGAGGGCGTCGTCAACTACTTGATTCAGCTCTTCCAACTCGTCCGATATCTGATCGGGAACGTTGTTATACTGTAAGCCGGCAACCTGCATTTTAGCAACAGTAAGCATTTGCCCTAACTTATCATGGAGCTCAGAAGCAAGGCGCTGACGTTCTTGCTCTTCCGCTTTATTCAATTTGGAAGCCAACGAACGCAGCTGCTGCTGATAAGATCGTAATTCTTTAGTCCGTTTTTTTACCCGTTCTTCCAGAGTTTGATTAATAGCCTTTAATTTTTCTTTGGCATGATGGCGCTCCGTTAAATCTACACCCTGGGCAAATATGCCGTTTATGGAACCGTCGGAATCACGAAGAGGTTGATATACTAAATCGAGATATCGAGTTGCCAGCCCCTCCTTGGAGTTAGGCTCTCGATCAAGTTGTATAGGGATATCGGTCATGACAAAAGTTTCGCCCTCCTCATACACTTTATCCAGCCTTTCAAAAAATCCTTGGCCTTCCACCTCCGGAAATACTTCCCGAACGGGTTTGCCGATCACTTCCCGGTCTTCTCCTACCAGTTTCATATATAGATCATTCGCCCGTTCAAACACATGATCGGGACCACGCATGGTGCACATAAAAGAAGGGGCATTCTTAAAGATTTCACTAAGCTGCTTACGCTCACTTTTAATCTCCCGGAGCAACTGCTCCCGTTCTTCTTGGGCCCGTTTTCGTTCGGTTATATTATTAAAGAGTACGGCTACTTTTCGTTCATGAGGTTCTTCTATGCGAAATGCGGAAATCTCAAACCAGCGATTCAGTTCTTCCGTATAATCTGTGAATTTTACCGGTTCTCCTGTCAGGGCTACGCTGCCATATTTTTCAAACCAACTTTTTTCCAGATCCGGCATTAGTTCCGAAGCCAGCTTCCCCTCAGCATCTTTCAATCCGGTATGTTCTTCAAACGCTGAATTAGTTTCAAGATAACGCCAGTCCGTCGGGTTATCTTTTTTATCAAATTTTATTTTTAGGATGCAGAAACCTTCATCCATTAACTCAAACAAGGTTCGGTACTTCTCTTCGCTCCTGCGTAAAATCTGTCCAGCTCTCTCCTGCTCTGTAATATCCATTAGCATGTTTATGCCGCCGATGATATCACCCTCATCATTTCGTAGCGGCGACGGATACGCTTTAAACCAACGGCGCTGGCCATCCGGCCGTTCAGCTATTGCTTCTACGCCATTTAAACTACGGTTTTCCTTCAATGAAGTAGCCATAGAACATTCCTCATGTGGCATCGGAGTTCCGTCCGGATGATATAACTTCCAGGTTATACTCCATTGGTCTGAGCCCAATTCCGGTTTTCTACCTGAAAACTCAACGGCGGCCGAATTATAATATGAAAGCCGACCTTCAGCATCGGTGACATAAATTGCTATTGGAAGAGAATCTATAAGCTGCTTTCCCAGCTCTCTGTTTGCATTAAATAGTAACAAGTCGTTATTCATAGAAACTTTTGAAAATGAGGGAAAGGGAAACTTTGTGATTAGATGAAACCGTAAGTGAGTAACTTTATTGTACTGTTATACTGAAACATTAGTTAACCGTTCCTTACTTTCCTGCTGGTAATTTACCATCTAATTTTGATAATTCAACCTTCAAGAAGAATAAGCTATAAGGTTAATCGGTAATTTACCCGAATAGATTTCTGTGCAATGAGAGCAGACTTTGTTGGGATATTCTTTTCATATTTAATACAAGAATTTTCATGTGTTTTTTCATGTGTATTTGTTTATAATGTGGCCTATGAAACCACTTACAGACAAACAACAGCGGTTGTGGGAATTTATCGTGAATCATTTAGAGGATTACGGGCAGTTTCCCGGCTATGCCGAAATGCAAGAGGAGTTTGGATACAGCTCTTCCAACAGTATTTATCAACATCTTAGCAGCTTGGAGAAGAAAAACTATCTAATCAAGCATGGCAGGGGTAACTATGATATTCATCCCGCACGGCGATCTCAGGTTTCGGGAGTATTTCCCGGAATTCCGGTTAAGGGACGCATTGCAGCAGGGGGGATGCACGAGGCGATAAGTGAAAACCTGGGGCACCTGCCCGTGGAAATACACCCCGAAAAATCCGATCATTATTTTGCTCTCATTGTGGATGGCGAAAGCATGATTGACGCCGATATTCGAGACGGAGATTATATCATCATTGATCCCCGCCAGCCGAAAGACGGGGAAATTGGGGCCATCCTGTATCGTGGGGAAACAACCTTGAAAACCATTCGGAAAAAGAAGGATGGTATCATGCTGCAGCCAGAGAATGCGGCTTATGAACCGATCCACATAACGCCGGATGAGTGGGAGGAGGTCACCGTGTTTGGAACTTTTGTTGGCAAGGCCTGGAAAAAGAACGGGAATTGGGGACTAATCTTTCGATCAGGATAGCCTGAAGCACTTCAATTTACTTGGCAATTTTCGCCCTGACAGCACTCTTGCACGTTGATGCCACAATTAGCGCATTGTCCATGCCCGTGTACCCAAACGAGCGGGGCTTCCAATCCACAATAATCACACCGACGGGATTTGTCAGCCTGCTTCGATGATTTTGAGGAAGAATCATTTGCCATAACTATGATGTTATAAGGCTATATCATCCCGGATTAAGAGTAGAATGGAAGCGTGAGGACAGATAAGGTATTTCTCATTCTCAAATTCAATTTCATGTGCCTGACCTTTGAGAAAGATGGCCAAATCCCCTTCTTGAGCCTGCATTCCAATGTATTTTGTCTCGCTGGTATCTTTCCAGGCTTCATCAACCTCATTAGAGGGAATCGGATAGCCCGGCCCTGTTTTCACAACATATCCGCTGTGGATTTCTTCTTTTTCTTTAACCGTAGCCGGTAAAACGAGACCACTTTTCGTTCGGGTTTCCAAGTCCCGCGGTTTGATAAGTACGCGGTCGCCAACGACTATAAACTTTTCAACAGAATTTAAATATTCTTGAATCATCAGTTGTTATTCGTTTATGAGACAGTACTATGATAAACGCCTAAAGTTAACTTCTTTATATAACAATCTGAACTAAAGATTCTATCCCATTTATGCTTTATGGAAAGAAGTATAGGAGTGACCAAGAATTTGGTATGATATAGTAAAGAAAGAGTCTACACGGCATTAGGTTGGTTATCCCAATACAAAAAATCGTTTCATACGAATTTTTCGTGAACGCCAGATTAAATTGCCCACCAAGTCTGCTGTTATCTCTTTTTTATTCTCAACTGCAGGTTTGGCAGAAAATTTTTCTTTTGCTTCGTCAAGCTGCAGGTTATCCAAAAACAGTTTAAGCTGTGAGCGGTCGTAGTGGGAGTATTTATTTTCAAGCGCTTGAATGATAGATGGCCATAGTTCGGGCTGGGCAGACCATTCGATGCCCAAGCCAATCGCATTTTCCGAAGCTTCTTCTGCAAGACAAATGTTTAAGCGTTCATTAATATCAGTAGGAGCAGGCTCATGTCGTAATAATTTGGGCCCCAATTCTTTTCCATTGGATCGTGGAAAAAAGCTTTTCCACATTTGATTGGTATACGGATGATGATAATAAACTTCGTACTTCTTACTATTTTTACGAAGCTGTTTCATCTCGTTTATCAGTGCAATCTGCTTATCGTGGTCGATGATATACATATTTATTACATTAATTCAGGGTAATGACCCCGCGCGCCAACAATTTCCACACTCTGGAAATAACGTAATATTATAACAGGGAGAGATCAATTTTGTTCCCTCCCTGTCTGACAACCCTTATACTGCCGAGCGTCTGCCAAAAATTAATGAAAGCACAAACAGCACGATAAATACGTAAAATAGTATCTCTGCGATACCTGCTGCTGTTCCGGCCAGACCGCCGAATCCCAAAACAGCCGCAATAATAGCAATGACTAAAAAAGTAATACTCCAGCGTAACATAGTAGGACCTCTTGTTTATTTTTTTGATGCTCTTATGATTAAAATCCCCGCCACCAGCACAATAGCTGATATGATCATAGGCGTAGGATTACCTTTACTAACTGCAACGTCTAACCCGAAGGCACTAAAACTTTCGGAATCATTAAGATAATTGATGCCGGTTATGATAAGCGCAATCAGACCACCGATTGAAAATATATAGCCAAGGTTTTTCATCACTCTCTTGATTTAGTTTGTTATTTATTTTATTCGGATACCTCTCTTTTGTTCCATGCTTTTAAGCC
>CAZYOD010000157.1:0-5854 GCA_964648635.1 uncultured Balneolaceae bacterium
TACTAGACTTCTGCTACTTCATCCAGTTTTACCCCAACGAGACGACTGATGCCTGTTTCGGGCATGGTAACGCCATACATCATTTCGGCTTTGCTCATCGTCTTTTTGTTATGGGTAATGATGATAAACTGTGTTTCCTCGCTGAAACTCTTAATCATATCCGAAAAACGCTCAATATTGGCATCATCCAGCGGAGCATCAACCTCATCAAGTACACAGAAAGGAGAGGGTTTTACGAGGTAAATGGCAAAAAGAAGGGCAATGGCCGTCAGCGTTTTTTCGCCTCCAGAAAGTTGGTTAATAGTAGAGGGACGCTTTCCTTTTGGATTGGCTTTAATTTCGATGCGTGCCTCCAGTGGATCTTCGGCCTCTTCATCAATTACGAGATCGCAATAGTCATCTTCATTGAAGAGCGTATGGAATACTTTTTGAAAGTTAGTCCGGATTTTCTCAAAAGTTTTGTTAAAGCGGTTTGTAGCCGTTTTATTGATTTCATGAATGGTCTCCCGAAGCTCTTCTGCAGCCTGGTGTAAATCCCCGACCTGCTCTTCATAAAAATCCAGCCGCTCTTTTTCCTCTTCATATTCTTCAATAGCCAGCGGATTAACCTCACCGATTTTATTCAATTTCTGTCGCAGCCAGGCAATACGTTCTTTCGCTTCATCGGCTTCGATGTCCTCCGGAAGGTCTTTATCGATTTGATCCATTAGCACGCCGTAAGTTTCCCAGATGTGATCCGACAGATTTTCGATCTGCATCTCGTACTTTTCTTTCGACATCGCCAAGTGGTGAACCAACTCCATGTTCACTTCCTTACGCCGCCGCACCTCTTTAAGCTCCTTTTCCAATTCGTTAATTCGGCCGCGCTGCTTGCCGGAAGCCTCTTCGGTTTGCTCAAGCATCTTGTCAGCTTCCTGTTTCTGCTCCTTAAGCGACTCCAGTTCGTCTTCAAGCTGCTCGATGGAGGATTTATACTTCTTGATACGTTCCTTGGCCTCCTCGGTCTTTTCTGAGCGAATCTTGAGCCGTTCCTTTAGGTTCTTTATGCCGCTTTGGGCCCGTTTAATATCGCGCTCATGATTTTCAACCTTGTTTTTCAGATCCTGGTGTTTCAGCTGAGCCTCATTATACCGGCTCTGGGCTATCGACCGTTCCTCATCAAACTTTTGCAGCGTTTCTTTCTTTTCTTCCTGCTGCTCATGCAAATCTTTCAGTGCTTGTTGAAGCTCTTTCTGCTTGGGCTGTAACTTATCCAGCTCTTGCTGTGAAGAATCCTCATTGCTGATTAGCGAGTCGCGTCGATTTTCCAGTTCGCCTATGTTTTTCTGATAGATTTCAATTTTGTGCTCAAAACTGTTGATCTGATTTTCAAGGCTGCGAACCTGCTGCTCTTTTTCTTTGAGATTACCTTCAATTTCATTCAGGTTGATAGCCCCATACTTTTGTTGAACATCTTCGAGTTCTTGTTCTGCAGATTGAATCTTGCTGCTGATGGCGCCGGCCTTATCTTCGAGGTTCGCGATTTTATCCTTAAGCCCGACACGTATGCCTGCATTTTTGCTCTTGCTTCCACTTTGCAAAAATTGATTGTTGGTAATCACCTCACCGTCGAGCGTTACGCCGGTGTGAAGTTGATCTTTGATAGCTGAATAGGCTTCATCAACGGAATCAAAAAGGCGGACGTTGCCCAGCAAAAGTTCTTTGAGAGCACTGAATTTATCAGCAGTGTCCACTTTCTCCACCAGTGATCCCGAAGCAACTTCATACGAATCGGCAAGCTGGTTTAGCGGAATAAAAGTTGCGCGTCCTTTGTCATTTTCCTTCAGCAGCGTAGCGGCTTTATGTGCATCATCCAGTGTATCAACAACAACATAATTCAGCGTTTCGGCTAAGACTGATTCTAGGGCAACTGCGTGATTTTCGTCAGTGGAAAGAACATTAGAGACAACATCCAGATGCGAAAACTGATCGGCATGATTCTCCATCAAAAACTGGACACTGCCGGGAAAGGCCTCATTGGAATTTGCAATATCTTGCAGCAGTGAAATTTCTGACGTGACAGAATCCAGTTTACTCTGCTGGCTGCGGATTTGATCTTTGAGTGTGTTCTGCTTTTCGCTGAGTTCTTCGCGCTGCTCTCGGGCCTGTTGAAGCTTTTCCCGCTGTTCGTCCCGATTAGAAATCGCTTTTTCCAGTTTCTCCTGAACCAGCTTTTTCTCTCCGCGAAAGTTCATGATCTCATCTTCGAGATCTTCAATTTCTTCGCGGATACGGATCAGGTCGCCTTCGGTATTCTCGAGCCGTGATTCTATTTTGATCCGCTTTGTTTGAAGGTCATTAAGATCCTGATTGGCTTGTGAAAAATCTTTTTCCAGTTGCTTCAGTTTCTCCTGCTCTGCCGAATACTGCTGTTGGATCTCAGAATACCGTTCTTTGGATTCCTTTAGATTTTTTTCCGCTTTTTCCAGGTCATCATCAAAGGAATCCAGTTTTTTCTGACTGCTTTGGAAGACCTCCCTGAGATCCTCGAGATCCTTTTCACTTTGCTCAATATCATTAGTGTACTGCTCAATGACGCTCTTTTCATTGCTAATCTTTTCGCGGGTGATCTCAAGCGTGGTTTCTGTATCCCGGATCTTTGAATGAAGCTGACTCACCCTTCGCTGAGCTTCCGACTGTTTTCGCTCTTTCTCATTCAGTGTGCTGCGGGCTTCTTCCTCTTCTTCTTCAAGTTTTTTAGCTTTGGCAATTATTTCTTTCTTCTCTTTATCGGCATTAGCGATGCGTTCTTCCAGCGGCTCGAGCTCTTCTTTTATCTTATCGTAATCATGCTTGTTGAGGGCTTTGTCAAGATGCTCAAGCTCTTTTTTATATTTTTTAGCTTTCTGGGCTTTTTCCGCCTGCCTTTCAAGAGAGTTGGCTTTCTTGCGAACCTCAACTAAAATATCTTCAACGCGTTGGAGGTCTGCTTCAGTTTCGTCAAGCTTGCGAAAGGTTTTCTTCCGTTTTTCTTTATAACGAGTAACGCCGGCTGCTTCCTCAAAAAGACGACGTCGGTCGTTGTTCTTATCATTGAGAATTTCTTCAACCATTTTCAGCTCAATCACAGAATAAGCATCCGAACTCATCCCGGTATCCATAAACAGTTCGGTGATATCTTTGAGCCGACAGGTTGTGCCGTTAATGAGGTATTCGCTTTCTC
The DNA here is from genome assembly GCA_964648635.1 of uncultured Balneolaceae bacterium. Classification (GTDB taxonomy): domain Bacteria; phylum Bacteroidota; class Rhodothermia; order Balneolales; family Balneolaceae; genus Fodinibius. Next base: position 3,203 of record CAZYOD010000157.1, read on the forward strand.
CGGATCGGTAAAGGCGACGACCAATGGTTACTTCATTGTATTCAGTGGGGAGAAGTCCCTTATTGTTTATAAAGGTGAGACCGACTTCGGCCATCCCCAACGCATTTTTTTTGGCGGTCCCGTTAAAAATCACATTGGTCATGCTGGAAGAGCGCAACAGGGTAGGTCGCTGTTCTCCCAAAACCCAGCGCATGGCATCAACGATATTGGATTTTCCACAGCCATTGGGGCCTACAATAGCGGTAATGCCTTTATCGAATGAGACATTTGTTTTGTAGGCGAAACTTTTGAATCCCTGAAGTTCTAACTCAGATATATACATCTATGGATCTGTTAAAGTAGGTTGTTATTGGGAAATTTGGACAGCGAATAACCAATAACTAATAGATCGACACCGATTATACGGTCATTATTTCTTCTTCCTTCTTCTCGAGAAGATTTCCTACGAGTTCAGTGTGGTTATCTGTAAGCTTTTGGATTTCTTCTTCTGCTTCGTATTGGGAATCCTCGGGAAGAGATTCTTTATTTACTGTCTTTTTAACTTCCTCATTAGCATCACGACGGGTATTGCGAATCGAAATTCGGGCTTCTTCTGCCAGCTCTTTTACGCGTTTAACAAGCTCTTTGCGTCGTTCTTCAGAAAGAATGGGCAGCGGAACTCGAATAATATTACCGTCATTATTGGGATTAAGACCAAGTCCCGCAGACATAATGGCTTTTTCAATGTCTTCAAGGGCTGATTTATCGAAAGGTTGTATCGTGAGCAGCCGTGCTTCAGGCGCACTTACGTTTGCTAATTGGTTAAGCGGAGTTTTTGAACCGTAATAATCAACTTTTATACCATCCAGAAGAGAGGGTTTTGCTTTGCCGGCGCGTACATGTGATAATTCAGTTTTATAATAAGTGACCGCTTCATCCATTTTTTTGTCAGCGCTTTTAATAACGCTTTGCAACTCTGGTGGAATCATAATGCCTTCTGTTCTTGACTGTTTTAGGTTTTAAAAAGCTCAAAATGAATTTAAGAAATCTGGGAATCTTCCCAAACTACTGTTGAACCTACGGATGGATCACCCATAAGAACTTTTTTGAGGTTTCCAACCTTATTCATATCAAATACGATAATAGGCGTTTCATTTTCGCGACAGAGGGTGAAAGCGGTCAAATCCATGATATCAAGGCGACGATCAAGGACTTCTTCACCGGTAATGGTACTGAATTTTTCAGCATCGGGATTTTTTTCCGGATCGGAGTCAAAAATTCCATCCACCCGAGTACCCTTAAGGATAACATCTGCTTCAATTTCAATAGCTCGAAGAGAGGCTGCGGTGTCGGTAGTGAAGTAGGGATTCCCGGTGCCTGCGCCAAAAATAACCACACGTCCCTTCTCCAGGTGTCGTATAGCCCGGCGTCGAATATATGGTTCGGCAACCTCTTCCATCCGAATGGCAGACATCAACCGGGTATGAACTCCCATTCGCTCGAGGGCATCCTGTAAGGCCATGCTGTTAATCATTGTGGCCAGCATCCCCATATAATCGCCCTGTACGCGATCCATACCTTCCGTTGCGCCTTTAACACCTCTGAAAATATTTCCGCCGCCTACCACAACAGAAATTTCAAATTCGTCGTCTTGGATCGATTTAATTTCTTCAGCATATTGGGTTAAAATATCACCATCGATACCATGTCCTTGTTCTCCTAAAAGTGCTTCCCCGCTTATTTTAAGTAGAATACGACTGTATTTACTGTCCACTTCTGTTACCTAAATGTTAATTGATAAAGTTGATGTAAAATGATCGCTTATAATCTCTTAAGCATAAAAAAAAGGCTACCGAATTGGTAGCCTTTTTTTGCGAATCAATTCTTAAGAATCTTCGCCGAGCTGAAGTCGATGAAAAGAATTCACCAGCGGAGTATCATTTTGTTCAAGATACTCTTTAACTGACAAGCTGTTGTCTTTTACAAACTTCTGTTCCAGCAGAACCCGCTCTTCATAAAAGCGACGAAGTTTACCTTGCGCAGCTTTTTCAGCGATTTCTTCCGGTTTTCCTTCCTCAAGCAGTTGTTCTTTGGCGATTTCCAACTCTTTCTCAACAACTGAGCTGTCAACGCCGTCTCTTGTAACAGCCAGTGGATTCATCGCGGCAATCTGCATGGCAACATCTTTGCCGATCTCCTCATCGTCAATACCATTTTCAAATTCAACCAAAACACCCAGTTGGTTGCCCGGGTGAATGTACGATATATAATGTCCATCAGACTTAACCAACACCACGCGGTTGATCTTAATCTTCTCACCGATTTTTCCAATCATATCTTTTAGATGATCGGCGACTTTAAGATCACCCATTTCGGTTTCCAAAAGTTTATCAACCGATCCAATTTCCTTTTCATAAACAAGATCCAGAAATTGCTCTGCTTCGTTTTGGAAATCTTCGTTACGAGCAACAAAGTCAGTTTCGCAGTTAATTTCGATGGCAGCCGCTTTTGAGCCGTCATCACTAACACGAGTCATAATCAAGCCTTGATTAGCTTCGCGGTCGGCCCGTTTTTCGGATAGTTTTTGACCTTTTTTGCGAAGGATTTCAGTAGCTTTATCAAAATCGCCGTCAGCTTCTTGGAGGGCCTTTTTGCAGTCCATCATGCCGGCCC
>CAZYOD010000158.1:0-1157 GCA_964648635.1 uncultured Balneolaceae bacterium
CCTGCTGCATCTCAAGATAATTCTTCTATTGCGCATGCAACACTTAAAGAGTGGACTAACAATGTCCGGCAAAACGTTTATCACCGAGAGGGTTATAAAGGGGGACGTTTTTATCAACACGGACTGTTTCGCTTTTTCACTCGCGAGATGGATTACGAATATGATATGGATATAGCCACCATCAACCCAACGCCTTTGAGTGCATATCAATTCTGGAGTTCTGATGATGCCCTGCAAAGCACATTCGGAAGCCTCAATTATCAGCGTTTGGTCATCAAAACAAAATTTAAATCTACAATATCTCTCCAGAATAGCTCATATGTTGAGTTGCTTGGCATACAAGAAGAAAATCTACGAAGTGATGGATTTTTCTTTCAGCCAAGTTACTATAAAAAACTTACCTCATCCCAAACCCTCGGCTTCAAACACACTCTCAGCCGATATAAAGAGGATCTGGATGTTAGTTTGATTTTTCGATTGGAAGATTCATCATTGGGACAAATTGATGCCGAAATATCTATTCTGGATTGGGCTAATAACTTGGTCCATACTCTTATTACCAACAGCGACCGCGAGTATGTTGTGCGACAAAAATATAGCCGACAACCTTTCCTCTTTTCCATTTTTGCCGAATCACCTCAACATCCTTTTTTGAGAGTCGAAATCAGTGCGGGCAAACAAACGCAGAGTAGAGCCCGAGTAGTTCGCTCCGAAACACCGGACTCCAGTTTTACAAATCGCGAGCAGGCCCATTATCTGGGCGGGCTGGTAGAATTTTATCGCCCCTTCTTTACTACCGGTCTTCTCTATCAGCGACAATTTGCCAAAATGCGCCGTTATCCTGATGCAATCTCTTCGCAGTACCCACTGGATTTTGGCAACCGTGAAGTGATCAATCGGCTGGGTTCATACATCACAGCGCAACTATGGAACCGGCTGCTTATCGAGCAGTGGAGCTGGTACGAATACAACGAGGATCAGCTTACAGGACCCGCGGTACCCGATGATTGGATTCCATTTCATTATCGGGAAAATCGCCTGCGAATGAAAAGCCTCTTACTTTATCAGCGACCCAATAAAGGTTTTCAGGGCGGATTGGAACTAAACCTAGATCATCGCTACGTTCTGGGGGAACAAAGCAGGGGTACAATCAACCT
>CAZYOD010000158.1:1257-5838 GCA_964648635.1 uncultured Balneolaceae bacterium
TAAACCTAGATCATCGCTACGTTCTGGGGGAACAAAGCAGGGGTACAATCAACCTAGATTTCCGGCGCAACTATCCAGACCAGGTATCCGGTAATAATCAGCGAATCTCACTCAAATTCGGCTATCACAACGCAGATAAAATCGATCTTATGGTGGGCATTTCATACGATATCGACGGGGATATCAACAGTGGATGGGGAATCCCGAGTCAACACCGGGAGGGTCCCTCTCGATTTGACGGCGCGTTTGCGCAGGTGACGTTGCGCTGGTAGAGAAAGAATCAATTAGCGTCTTGGCACAATTCTATCAGCACCCCGCGGTTGTCTTTAGGATGTACGAAAGCCACTAATTTATTATCAGCCCCTTTACTCGGTTCTTCGCTCAGTACCGTAAATCCTTCTTCGCGCAAACGATCCAGTTCGGCATAAATATCCTCCACATCAAAAGCCAAGTGGTGCATTCCTTCACCATTTTTTTCCACATATTTGGCAATCACCGATTCGGGAGCCGTAGCCCCGAGCAGTTCTACTTTAGACTGACCCGTTTTAAAGAAAGCCGTTTCCACTTTTTGGTCCTCAACAACTTCGCGCTTATAACATTCGCTGTTGAGTAAATTTTCGTACGTCTCGACAGCCGCTTCCAGATCGTCTACCGCTATTCCAATATGGTCAATGTGTTTCATAATCTGTTATTTATATAAAGCCAGGAATGAGTATAGTTAATTATCATTTAGACTTACATACTGCAGAGCCTTTACGCCATCGAGCTCTAATATCGGCTTCAGCTCTTCGTCGGTCAACCTTTTATCAACCGACACAGCCGTGATAGCATTTTCTCCTTTCTTGGTACGACCCAAGCTCAAATTTGCAATATTGATATCCTGTTTAGCCAGCGCGCCGCTTACTCCCGCAAGCATACCCGGTTTATCTACATTCTGGTACATGATAATATCACCTTCTAAACGCAGCTCAATTCCAAAATCATCTATTTCTACAATGCGATAATCCTCTTCGCCAAATACCGTAGCTGATATTTTTTGATATTCCGCCCCTTTTGCCAGCTTCACCGTAATTAAATCGTTAAATGTTTTGGTTTGACTAACGGTCGTCTCTTTAATATTAAGTCCGCGTTCCTCGGCAAAATAGCGAGCATTTATCAGGTTAACAGCTTCACTAACATGGTGCGAAAGTATGCCTTTGAGAATCGAATCGGTAAGAACATCAGAGAATTTTGCACACGTACCACTATACTCAAATGAAAATTTATTCGCATGTTCGGGCGCCAGCTGAATAGCTACACTTCCCAGTTTTTCAGCCAGTTTCAAATAAGGCTGCACTTCTTTATTGGTGATCAGCGAAATAGATTTTCCGTTGAGGCTGCCTTTAAAACTTTTCTGCTCGAGCGCATCCACCATCTGGTGGGCAATCTGCTCGGCAACTTTCTCTTGCGCTTCCTCGGTTGAAGCTCCCAAGTGGGGTGTACAAATAATATTCGGATGTTTTAATAGACCATAAAGTTCTTCCGTGGGCGGTTCGCTGGAATACACATCAACAGCCACACCGGCCACATATCCTTCGTCAATCAATTTTGACAGATCCTCTTCTTTGTAGATCCCTCCGCGAGCACAGTTTACCATAAATACACCCTTTTTGAGCTTATGGGCATTGTCCATTGAAATTAACTCCTTTGTCTTTTCGGTCAACGGCGTATGCACACTCAAAAAATCGGCTGAACCCAACAGTTCATCGAGTTCTACTAATTCTACTTCCAGACTTTCTGCTCTTTCAATAGATGCAAAGGGATCGTACGCTTTTACATTCATCCCGAATGCCTGCATTCTGCCGGCCACTTCGCTACCTATTTTGCCCAGTCCTACAATACCCAGCGTCTTATTATGGACTTCGGTTCCCATATATTTTTTACGATCCCAGCCTCCATTTTTAACCCTATCTACGGATTGCGGAATATTTCGCGCCAAAGCTAAAATCATGCCGCAGGTGTGTTCGGCGGTAGAGATCGTATTTCCGTCAGGCGTATTCATTACCAAAATGCCGCGCGCTGTAGCCGCTTCGATATCAATATTATCAACACCGACGCCGGCCCGACCTACTACTTTAAGATTTTTAGCAGCCTTTAACACGTCCTGCGTCACCTTTGTAGAACTGCGAACAACGATACCGTCATAGGATTTGATTTCATCATACAGTTCTTGTCCGCTTAAATTGTGATTACGAACAACCTCAATATCTCGCTCTTGAAATACTTTTTCGGCAAGCTCATCTACATTATCAAGTAACAGGACTTTAAATGGCATGGCGGCTATATGTTTATGGTTTGATGCGTTTCAGAAAATAAAAGAATAACTAACACTTGTTGTGCGTTTCTTTTCCTTTTAAGGAGAAGTCTTCAAAACTGAGCGAATTCAATAATAAAATCTTCCACTTTGTCCACTCCAAGATTATCCTCCGAGGAGGTGATCACAATTGGCACTTCGATATTCATTTCATTTAAAATTCGTTTGAGCCGCGCCTTAGACTGCTGCCTTTTGTTATGCGAAAGTTTATCTCCCTTTGTTAAAACCACAATAAACGGCAGACGATTTACTCCGAGCCAGTAAAAAAAATCCTCATCCAGTTCACTGGGCTCGTGACGAATATCCACTAAATGAATAACCAATCGTAATGTCGAACGCTCCAAAAGGTAATCTCGAATATCCTTTCCCCACCGCTCACGTTCTTTTTTGGATACCTGAGCATAGCCAAAACCGGGCAGATCAACCAGAAATAGTTTATCCTCCACCCGGTAATAATTCATTTGTTGCGTTTTTCCGGGTACATTACTGGTACGGGCCAATCCTTTGTGATTTACAAGCGAATTGATAAGCGATGATTTCCCTACATTAGATCTCCCTGCAAAACAGATCTCAGGAAAGTACGGATTGGGACAGAGATCCAGTGAAGGTGCACTCGTGACAAATTCTGCCTTTTTAAAAGCCATTAAACTATTTCGTTTTCCTCTTTCTCGATGCCAAAATTAACAGGTACCGGATAATTTTCAGTGAAGCAAGCAGTACAATATCCCTTCGGAGAAACGTTCGCTTCTTTTACCGCATTCACCAACCCATCGGCCGATAAATACCGCAGGCTGTCTACCCCGATCTCCTTGGCCATCGCCCCGACATCTCGATCAAAACGGTTAGCCATCAGCTCTTTAGGCGTAGGGAAGTCCATCCCATAATAACACGGGCTAATGATGGGAGGCGAACTTACCAGAAAATGAACCTCTGCCGGATTCGCCTGCCGGATCATATCCACCAAGTAACGCGAGGTCGTCCCCCGAACAATAGAGTCATCCACAATAATCACCGAACGTCCTTCGATTACACCCTTAACCGTATTGTATTTAGTACGCACTTTCTGCTCGCGCTGCTTTTGTCCCGGCGAAATAAAAGTACGTCCCACATAATGATTTCGAATCAGGCCGATTTCAAACTTACATTCCCGACCAAATTTTTGATTTTCGTGGACATAACCCAATGCCGCAGTGTTGCTGGAATCAGGTACCGAAATAACTATCGGCTTATGCTCGGTTTCTTTGGTTAGAACTTCGTTGATCGGATGCTCTTTAGCCAAATACTTTCCAAGGTTACGGCGGACCTTATCTACATTTTCACCAAATATTTTGCTGTCGGGACGTGAAAAATAAACGTATTCAAAAATACATTGACTTGTATCGGTACCATACTCCGGCTCCAGGTGATAAGATTCCGGCTCGGAGTCGGCATCCGCATTTTGATCCAATACCAGTACTTCGCCAGGCTCTATATCACGGATATATTCCGCATCAATAATATCAAAAGCACAGGTCTCGCTGGCCACACAATACGAACCTTCTACCTTACCGAGAGCAAGTGGACGAAATCCATTGGGATCACGAACAGCAATCAGCTTATCGTCGGTGAGCATCACCAGGCTGTAGGCGCCTTCAATCTGCTCGAGCGCTTCCACTACCTGCTCCAGCTGGGTTTCTTTTTGACTGTGCGAAATCAGGTGGAGAATCAGCTCGGTATCTGAGGTGCTCTGAAACAGCACACCTTCCTGGCGAAATCGATCACGCAGCTGTTTGGCATTCGCCAGATTTCCATTGTGACCTATCGCAATATTACCGCTGCGATAATGCACCCTAAAAGGCTGGATGTTGGCCGGATTCTTTGAAGCTCCGGTCGTGGAATATCGATTATGACCGATCGCGGCCTGCCCCTTCAGCTCGTCTTCAAATATTTTTTGATCGTCAAATACATTGAGCACCAAACCGAAATCGCGGTGGGCCGGCATAATCCAACGTTCTTTTTCTTCATCAAAATAGGAAGTTACAATTCCCGCTGATTCCTGTCCCCGGTGCTGAAGTGCGTGTAATCCGTAGTAGGTAAGCAATGCCGCATCCGGATGGTTTTGCATCCCAAAAATGCCGCAATAGTCGCGTGGCTTATCGAGCATGAGGTGTATTAAGGTATATGGATTTCCGTGACTGTAAAGTTAATGAAATCCAACTGTAATTAGTAACAAAATATTGTCGGCTAAT
>CAZYOD010000159.1:0-5824 GCA_964648635.1 uncultured Balneolaceae bacterium
TACTTAAATTTCAAAGTACATCCGAAAATATGTCCGACTATTTACTTCCTTTTTTTTATATAATCAAGTACTTTCGTGTGAGAAATAATTATTTAGATAATTAGATCAATTTCTAATATCATTTTTTCAACAAATACAGTTAGCTGGCAGCTACTATTAAGTTATTTAATCCCTTCATCATAAATGAGAGGCCAACTTTATGACAAGCATATTATTTCGTAATACTTTCGTTTTCATTTTTTCACTATTAATCATCGGCGGCTTTGTTGAAGACGTTAAAGCCCAGGAAGAATTTGAAGAATGGAAGGAGAATTACCTGAACGAATTTCAAGAATTTCAGAATGAACATGACAAGCAGTTTCATGAGATGCTGCAAAAAGAGTGGAAAGAATTTGATATTGAAGTCAGTGCCGACTTGTATCAAGAGCCGAAACCGACAACCATTCCCCGAGCCGAAAAAGATAAAAACCAAAAACGCGATACTTCCGCCCCGACAAAAGAACCCGAAGAGAAAACCAACGAGGCTGATGAATCCAAGGCCCAACCTAAAGTGAAGGTGAAGCAAAAAAAAGCTAAAGAAGAGGCTGACCGTCGGGTTGATGAAAAAGAAAAAAAGTCTCCGGGGCCGCAAGCGGGACTTACTCCAACTTTTGAACCGCAGGTAAAAAAGGCAAAACTGCAGACAAACAATCTCTCCTATTTTGACACTCCCCTCCGGTATAAATATTACGCCGCTTATGAAACCCGATTAGATCGTCCGGTAAACAAAAAAGGAATCTCTGATTTTTGGAAACACTTAAGCACAAAAGATTATCCTTCTTTTTTAAAGCAAATTCAGCAGGTAAAATCGGATCTCTCATTAAATGACTATGGATATGCCCAACTTTTAGAAGATATCGGTGAACAAATTTATGGAGAAGAGACGCAGGAAGCCACATTGTTCACTTGGTTCATGCTAACTCAATCGGGCTTTGGAACGCGAATCGCATACAATAAAGACAACGTTTACTTGCTGATTAAAACAAGTCCCGGAGTCTTTCAGACGACCTATTTTACCATTAACGGTTCTAAATATTATGGATTGAGTTTTAGCGAGTCCCGCTCACAACTACCCAATAAACTTTACACTTATGAGGGAGACTATCCCAAATCCAAAGAAAAAGAACTGAATCTGGTATTTACAAAGCTCCCCATCTTGCCGCAAAAACCTGAGAGCCGAACGCTGGAATTTACCTACGATGGCGACACACATACTTTTGATGTTCCGGTTGATGAGCAAATCGTCAACTACTTTAAAATCTACCCGAAAGCGAATTTGGATCTATATTTTACCAGTCGGATGGAAGGGGAAACCCACAGTCAATTAATAAACAAGCTGCGCCCGATTGTGGAAGGAAAATCCGAACTCGAAAAGACGAATATCCTGCTGCGTTTTGTACAAGAGGCGTTTGAATATCAGACCGACCAAGAGCAATTTAATACAGAAAAGAAAATGTTTCCGGCCGAAACCCTTTACTACCCGGCTTCGGATTGCGACGACCGGTCAATCTTATTTGCCTATTTGATTGACCACCTGACAGAACTGGAATACGTTGTACTTCGCTACCCGGGACATTTGACTCCGGCCGTTCACTTTCCCTCCAACCCGCCAACAGGATCTGCGGTTGGATCGCCGATAACTTTTGATGGCAAGTCGTACTATGTCACAGATCCGACCTATGTCGGCGCCGACGCAGGCATGATCATGACGAAATACCAAAGTTCACGCCCCGAGGAAATTTTTAAATTTTAAAAGCAGAACTACTTTTCAAACTCCACAAACGCCTCCTCAATATTATCGGGCTTTTCGGTGAAGCGGCTGACCAGCCAGGTTGCAAGTAAAGCAAACGTAAAGGCGGGTATCAGCTCGTATAAATTATCTTTAAGTATCGGAATGTAATACCAAACGATGGTCACCACCGTGCCGGTAACCAATCCCGCGAAAACCCCGGCCCGGGTAGTGCCTTTCCAGTAAAGTGCTAAAATTGAGGTAGGCCCGATGGCTGCACCCAATCCCGCCCAGGCGAACAAAACCAGCCAGAATACCAGCTCTTGAGCAATAAGACTAAAAAGGAGAGCCACTACAACCAGGACAACCACCACAATTCGGCTGTACCGTACCAGTTTTTCTTGCGGGATTTCGCGACCTTTCCACATAATTTTATCGTAAATATCCCGGACTACCGCTGAGGCCGCTACCAACAATTGGGAATCGGCAGTGGACATGATGGCTGCAAAAATGGATGCAACGACGACTCCAAAAATAATAGGATGCAGATGCTGCTGCGCTAAAGCGGGGTAAAGGTTTTCGGTATCCGAAGCAGGCAGCAAATCCACTTCGGGGAAATATATGCGTCCCGCCAGCCCGATAAAGATCGCGCCCCAACCCATGGCTACGTTCCAGATGGTGCCGACGACCGCTGACCACCGCAACTGTTTGGGATCATCAATTGCCATATAGCGCGAGAGGATATGCGGATTCCCCGGCGAACCTAGTCCGATGCCCAAAAAGCCGAGTAATCCTCCAAAACCTATCGCTAGCGGATCGACGAGCCCCACCTCTGTGCTACTTAGCTGGCCAAGTACCTCAGGCAAACCGCCTGCTTCCCAGATGGCAATAAAGGGGAGTACCACGAGCGCAAAAATCATAAAAATAGCTTGAAACATATCGGTGAGACTGACAGCCAAAAATCCCCCTAAAACGGTATACGCCATGATAATAATGGCGGTAATGACAATACCGTTAGTTTGTGTTAACCCAAAACTGGAAGCAAAAGCCTTTCCACCGGCGACAAACTGGGCCGAGACATAGCTGACCATAAAGATCAAAAATACCACAACCAGTGCGATCCGCAGATAGCCGTTTTTATCGTTGAAGCGCTCGGCGAAAAAATCCGGGACGGTGATACAGTTATAAGCCTCCGAAAAGTTGCGTAACCGGCGGGCGTAATAAAGGAACAGGAACAGCTCCACGATTACATAACCCATGACGGCCCAAACCGCCGACGCTCCCTGCGAATATGCCATGCCTGTAACACCGATCAGAAGCCAGGCGCTGCGCCCCGAAACCACCGCCGAAAGCGCAACTACAAATCGGTTGATTTGACGACCGCCGATAAAAAATTCGCTGATACCTTCTGAAGAAAACCGAGAAGAGTATATACCTATACCTACCAGCAGGAGCAGGTATCCCACAAATGCCCCCACAGCATACTCATTAACGGCTATGGATATAACCTGAGTTTCATCCATTGTCGCGGAATTTTATCCTATAGGAAAGCACCCCTGCCAGCACTACTATCAAAACCGGTACGGCAAACATCAGCAGATAAAAAGAAGCCATAAAAGAGGAGAAAGATTAACCGTTTAAAGATTATGGGAAGATGCCCATCTGATCGTAAATAATACTGACCTTGTTGATGGCACTGAGAAAAGCCGAAGTACGCAAATCGATATCGTGCTCTTTGCGCAACACATTAAGCTCGTTATACGCATTGATCATTGTTTCCTCGAGCCCCGAATCCACTAAGTCATATTCGCCGGCTCCTTGAGCCAGATTGCCCAACTCTTCTTCGGAGAAGGTGCGGTTAGAGGTGTTTTCAATTACCCGTAAAATCTTGCGATAACTGCTTTCCTCAAACCGTTTTTCCATCCGCCCGAACCGGACATGAGACAAGTTCTTAAGCCATTCAAAATAAGAGACCGTTACCCCGCCGGCATTTAAATAGTTATCGGGAATAATAAGAGCTCCTTTTTCTTTCAGAATTGCATGAGCCTCTGATGTTGTAGGTCCGTTAGCAGCCTCACCTATTATTTTTGCCTTTACATTCGGCGCATTACCCTCGTGCAGCTGATTTTCCAAGGCGGCAGGAATCAGAATATCGCATTCTGCTTCAAGTACTTTAGTATTATTTTCAAGCTTTTGGGTATTTTCGAAACCGATTATGGTGCCGGTATCTTCACGGTAGTCCATTAGCTTTTCTAAATCAATTCCTTCCGGATTGTAAATAGAACCCTCAATCTCGGCTACACCGACCATTATCGCGCCCCCTTCGGTCATATATTTGGCTGCGTGATACCCTACATTACCGAGCCCCTGAACAACAAATGTTTTTCCTTCTATTCCCGGCTTTAAGCCGAGCTCTTTCATATCCTCTTTATTCCGACAGGCTTCGCGAATCCCAAAAAAGACACCGCGCCCCGTAGCTTCAGTACGGCCACGAACGCCCCCCTGCGGGATCGGCTTACCGGTGACACAAGCCTCGGCATTAATATCAGATTTCAGCTGGCGGTAGGTATCCAAAATCCAACCCATCTCCCGGGCACCGGTCCCGTAATCGGGCGCAGGAACATCAGAACCCGGACCCAGAAAATCTTTTTTAATCAACTCGTAGGTATAGCGACGTGTGATGCGTTCAAGCTCTGCATCCGAAAAGCGGGATTTGTCGATCTTTATGCCGCCCTTAGCTCCGCCAAAAGGAACATCAACAACAGCGCATTTATAGGTCATCAGAGCTGCGAGAGCCATCGTCTCATCTTCATTTACCTTTGTGCTAAAACGGATCCCCCCTTTGGTTGGCAGTTTGTGATGACTGTGTTCAACCCGCCAGCCTTGAATAACTTCGATAGAACCGTCATCACGTTCCAGGGGAAAGGTTATCTGATAGACATTATTGCAAACTTTGATTTGGTCGAGAAGCCCTTTGTCACACTTCGAATACTGAGCAGCTTTATCAAAAGCTATATTTACCTGATCAAAAAAATGATACTCTGACATGTGGATGCCTGCCGATTTGTTTATCGATTACCAATTTATGATAGATGACAATCGCAATATTCTTACAGAGTGTCAACTCTTTTGAGGATGTTTAAACACTGCGACATGTACTTTTCGCCACTTATCCGGAGTTTCATCCGTTTGCATGAGCACAATATTTTTTACGGGAAAACGAATATAAAATTCGCGCCCGATAACATTGAGTATTTTCTCTTTCTCTTTTTGGGATAGGTCGCCATACAACAGGCTCAGGTGGGGCATATAATCTTGTCTGTCGGAACAGTCGAACAGCTGACAGGCATTTTTTCTGAGTTCTCTCAACTGATAATTTTCCTGAACATGAATAAATAACGCTTGGTAAAAAGTATTCAGATACCCGGCTTTGGTCAGCTTTAGTTCAAAGGGCTTTACGGATGAAGCCAATGTATTAGTCAGCGGTATTAATTCTGTTTGGGATGAATCCAATCCGCCCAATAAGGTGACATGCGGGGGAAATAGCGGCGTATTATATTTTTGGCTTAACTTTTTGATCCGCTCCTGCAGCTTATACGCAATACCACCGCTGGGCTCCAACCAAAGCGAGTATGTGGCAGAATCCATCATGGCTTTATGTTTTTCTCTTGGATTAGTCAGTGATCTTATAATAAATATACAAACATCCCACTTTTTTTCTGATGTATTTTACTACAGGAGTTTATTTATTTTTCGTTACCGGTGGGTTCCCGATCAGGACGACCAACTAAAATGCAGTCATCACGAGCGGTATTGCGAAGGGATACAGCTCCCTCATAGCTAATTTGGGATGAGAAAATAGAATGAGAAGAGAATTTCAGTTAAATGCCAGATAGACATGCAAATGATCCGCTGTCCCTTCGTGGCGTATACTTTTCAATCCTACAAAATATACAGCCAGCCGTGTAAGCCCATTTTTCCACTCCGCCCTCCCCGCAGTTCGTAAATCTACCGCATGTACATACCCGTCCGACTGCAGGTAATGCAACGATTGCT
>CAZYOD010000160.1:0-5816 GCA_964648635.1 uncultured Balneolaceae bacterium
AAATCAAGGATCAGTTTCCGGAGATGCTGGTGATGACCGATATTGCAATGGATCCGTACTCAAGTTATGGTCACGACGGCATCGTTGAAGGGGATGAAATTCTCAATGATGAATCGGTTGAAGTGCTCTCAAAAATGGCTGTTAGTCATGCCAAGGCGGGCGTTGATCTGGTGGCCCCCTCGGACATGATGGATGGTCGCATCGGCGCGATGCGTGAGACTTTGGATGAAGCAGGATTTGAGCATACCGGGATTATGGCCTACAGTGCTAAATATGCCTCCAGTTATTACGGTCCGTTTCGTGATGCGCTGGATTCAGCTCCCGGATTCGGAGATAAAAAAACTTACCAGATGGATCCGGCGAATGTGAAGGAAGCTATCAAAGAAGCTAAGCTCGACGAGCAAGAAGGAGCTGACATTGTGATGGTTAAGCCCGGCTTGCCGTATTTAGATGTGATACGAGCTGTCAAAGAGAATGTATCAGTACCCGTTTCAGTTTATAATGTCTCCGGAGAATACGCTATGTTAAAGGCCGCTGCCGAGAAGGGTTGGCTCAATGAAGAAGAGGCCATGATGGAGACGCTTGTGGGATTTAAGCGAGCCGGGGCAGATCTCATTGCAACATATTTTGCGAAGGCAGCATCGAAAATATTAATAGAACACGAATGACGAAGATATTAAAACGGATAACCACAAAATATAAAACGGTGTAGATTTGTTTATCCGTATATCTGCAGTCTATGGAAAAATTATTTATGCTAGAAAAGAGTCAACAATTATTTGAGCGAGCACAGCAATTTATTCCCGGGGGCGTAAATTCTCCTGCTCGGGCTTTTAAGTCGGTAGGCGGTACGCCCGTCTTCCTGGAAAAAGCCGAGGGGTCTATTCTTACAGATGTCGATGGCAAAGAGTACATTGATTACGTTGGATCATGGGGACCTATGATTTTGGGTCATGCTTTTGATCCGGTGATTAAAGCTGTCAAAGAAACGGCTGCTAAATCTACATCTTTTGGAGCACCGACCGAGATCGAAGTGAAGATGGCAGAGCTAGTTAAGAAAATGGTGCCAAGTGTAGATAAAGTTCGCATGGTTAATTCGGGCACCGAAGCGTGCATGAGTGCCATTCGTGTGGCGCGCGGTCATACCGATCGGGATAAAATCATCAAATTTGAAGGCAATTATCACGGTCACGGCGATTCATTTCTGATTAATGCCGGAAGCGGGGCACTTACATTGGGTCAGCCGAGCAGTCCCGGGGTAACCGAGGGTACAGCCAAAGATACACTGACTGCAGACTTCAACGACTTGAATTCTGTTAAGCAGCTTTTGAATGAATATGAGGGTCAAGTTGCTGCTATTATTATTGAACCCGTAGCAGGTAACATGGGTTGTGTTCCGCCGAAGAAAGGATTTCTTGCAGGCCTTCGTGAGCTTTGTGATGCGCATGGTGTCGTGCTTATTTTTGATGAAGTAATGACCGGTTTTCGTGTGGCTATAGGCGGTGCTCAGGAGCGATACGGTGTCACTGCTGATTTGGTAACCTATGGTAAAATTATAGGTGCGGGTTTGCCTGTAGGAGCGTTTGGTGGAAAGCAGGAAGTGATGGTTGAAGTTTCCCCTGTCGGGGATGTCTATCAGGCCGGTACGCTTTCGGGAAATCCGTTGGCCATGGCGGCAGGCTATGCTTTGCTTTCCGAACTGCATCAGAATCCTCATCATTACGATGAGCTGGAAGAAAAAACAACCTATCTGTTTTCGGGATTGAAAGATATTTTTGCCAATCACGATATAGCTGCCCAAATAAATAGGGTGGGCTCGATGCTTAGCGTATTCTTTAGCGATCAGGAAGTGGTGGATTTTAATACGGCTAATACTACGGATCAAGAACTGTTCAAAGGCTTTTTTCATGCCATGTTGGAAAAGGGCATATATTTACCGCCTTCGGCTTTTGAGTCGTGGTTCTTGGCCAATAGTTTAACGAAAGAAATGTTAGATCGGACGCTCGAAGCAGTTGATCAGTCAATCGAAGAGGCACTGAAGAACATCCAATAAATATTTTAATGGAAGAATTAATTGATAAGCTGAAAGAGCGGTGGGGCGTTGAGACCTTCGGCGGTTTCCTTCTGATTCTTTTTATCTTTGCTATTACAGGTTTGACAACACTTTATCTGCGCCAATTAGCTTTTAACTGGCTGGGGATTACCGAGGGGACTCCACTTTGGATTGAGCTCATTGCCTGGATTGCCGTTGTTTTTCCCTCATATCAGATACTGTTTTTACTGTATGGATTTGTTCTTGGGCAATTTGAGTTCGTTTGGAACTTTGAAAAGAAGAGTCTCCATCGGATAAAGAGTTTGTTTGTAAGGAATTCTTCTTAGTCGTCCATCTTTTCAAGCTTTTTTTGCTTCTTGCGAGAAAGTCCTTCTACAACCAAGTTGTAAGAATCCTTGATCCATTCTTTAATAAGTTCATCATCGAGATCGCCATTGGGATTAACAGTATTCCAATGCTTTTTATTCATGTGATAACCGGGCTTTACGTCTTTGTAGAGATCTCGAAGCATTGCGGCTTTGACCGGATCACATTTTAAATTGATACCGTCAAATTCTTCAACATCGGTTAAGGCGAAAATCTTATCCATTACTTTAAACGCCAGAGTATTATCATCGAAAGGAAAGTCTTCAGTTACCCCGTTAAATGAAAGGCAAAATTCTCTGTAGTCTTCTATATTCATGAAATAATTGTTTAGTAAGTCTGGTTATTAATTTGAATTGTTAATTTGATTATAATCAGTAATAAATTCTTTTAGTAATTTCTCGGCTGCATCACTTATTAAGGGTATACGATCATAAGAAACAATACCCAGCGTTCCGCTTTCCCACGTTACCGAGGACGTTTGCAAGCCTCTATTTAGGGTAAGTTTTACGGGCTGATAAAAATAAAGTGATATTGAAAACGGTATTAATCCTTGTCCGGCATCCATAGCATTAACATGCAGATACAAAAAAGGAGTTTCGTCAGATCCTTCCACCTCGTTATCCGGAATTAAGCTAATGCCGCCATTCCGCAGGGTTATCTCTCCCATTTCACTCAGCGATATGACATCAATTTCGCCATGTTGTGTAAGCGGTGCATTTGTTTCCAGGTTTACAGTAAAGCCCATACTCTGTATTCCTTTCAGAGAACTGCGTTCGCGGGCTATTTCGTTCTGCGCCAAAGCCCATGAATAATTCAGGCACATAACCAGCACGAGTACGACTCGGGAGAATATTTTTAATGCTCCTATCATACAATCAGTTAGAGGTTTTTTATATAACGGGCGTTTCGGAAATATCTTGTACCTCTGTGTGCCGGAAAGTTGTTTTGGATGATATAAGCTCGTATTTCAGATTAGTGTTAAGTTATAAGAATGAGTCGGAACTGCAAGTCTTATTTCTATGGGCGAAAGGTCGTTAGCCACAGCGGATCTGTTGGAATCATTCTATAAATCCTTCCAAACCGCAATCGCCAGAATTATCCAAGAGGCAATAAAGCACAATCCGCCGATAGGGGTTATGGCGCCGAGCCATCGCAGATCAGCTGTTGAAAGTAAATATAAGCTCCCCGAAAAAATAAAAATGCCGCCGACCATCAGCCATCCAGACCATTTTAGCAGTACAGAGCCCGGCATATAATGAGCAAGAAGTCCCAATATCAGCAAGCCGATAGCGTGATAGAAGTGATAGCGGACGCCCGTTTCGAAAATATTGAGCATCTCCTTGGTGAGCATATTTTTTAGTCCGTGCGCACCAAAAGCACCCAAAGCGACTGCCAGTGCCATCGCAATGGATCCAATTATTAAGAACAATTTTTGCATGATTATACTTTTTTAAATCGAAATCCCGACCAATTCTCATCAATTGATGCCATAGCCACGGCTTCCAACCCTTGATCCAGAGCGTAATTGTAGATAGAGTCCCGCCTTAGGTCGGTGTCAGTTGATGTGCCTTTATGATAAGCAATCCATATCGAACCATCATCTTTGACGGCCTCTTTAAGGGACTGCAGATAAGCTTCCAGCATTCTTTTATCCTCAATAAAACCCAGTACTAAATCTAAATCAGCGCCCTCCAAGTTTTCTGCAATGTCTACGTTCTCAGGCAGTTCTCCAAGCAACTCACTCAGGTTATCGGGTGCATTAAAAATTCCAACCTGCATGCCGGGCTTAATATACATTGTGTCAGCAATGTTTTTTTCAGGCATGGCAGTAAACCTCATTGAATTTTGTTGATTATATGATGTACAAATGAAGGGAAAATGAATTGTATACAACTCTTGATACAATTTCCTTTTAAAATAGGAAACACATAATAATGCCCTAAAGTTTGCGCATGCAAAGGCCGTATTCTATCTATCCCTCAAATCCTGCATCTTTGTGGGTGCCGTCGCAAAAAGGTTTACTGCCCGACATCCCGCACCGACACAGTGCTACATTCTTTGTACTGCTAGCCGGCTCATGAGCAATTGAGTGCACCTGGTAACTGCCCTCCAAAAGAATAGGACCATTTTTCATCAGCTTTAGGATCAGTTTGCCCTGAGCAGAACTACCATTGTTGGTAGGTTTAAGCTTAGTTTCATCAAAAGAGGCCGATGCCTCAAATTCAATATCCTTATGAGAGTTATCACATAGCGGCTTATTTTGGGATGCCCCGCAGCGACAGATGGCTACCCGCGTATCTTCGAGCAGTGTTTCTCCCTCTGCATTTTGGATTTCAATATCTCCGCGCAGATATAGCGGTCCGTCGGGAACGATAGTGATGGTATTTTCCCGTGATGGTTTTTCTTCAGAATCGGTACTGCCGTACTGCAAAGCGCCCGTGGGGCAGTGATGGATAGTCTCCTTTATATCATCAGCGGTTGCATTCTCGGGTTGTACCCACGGCTTTTTTTGGGGATCAAAAACCGATTGCAACCTCTTCACACATTCAGCCGAATGCAGGCACCGTTTGCTGTCAAATTCAACCGTAATATCGTCGGATTCGTATGTATGAATCTTTTTCTCCATCAACTTTGCCCAGGTTTATTAAAAAAAGCGCACGAAAACTTAGTGCTATAACCAAACAACTTTAAGTATGCAGATCAATAATAAATTAGTTTTTTTGTGATTGCACATCCATTGGGTTTGGATACTTAAAACTATAATTCAGCATCTCTTTTAGCTTGCGGTTAGATACGACCTTATAATTTTCTTCTTCATCTTTTTTAAATGTTGGGGGTTCTAAATCCAAAGATTCAGCAACTGCAGGATAATACATTTTTCTGGGCGGATGTCCGTCGGAGACGCCATTGAATACTTGATTCCTTTTGTCCTGTTCGATAATCTGACTGATAATTTCAACACAGTCGTCTTGGTGGATAAGATTGATCGGGGCATTGCCTCGGTCCAGATCCTTTCTTCCTGCCAGATAATGTACGGGGTGACGATCATATCCGTATAATCCGCCAAAACGAATAACCGTTGTTGAAAAACTTTGTTGATTTCTGAGCAGTTTTTCAGCCTTCAAGAGTGCATTGCCGGAAGCACGGGATGCATTGCCCGCTTGTACATCCTCTTCACCTACTACACCCCGTTTTTCGGGATATACGGAAGTGGAGCTGACGAACACAACAAACTCTATGGGAGAATCTTTGAGTTGTTCGATGACGGCGGAAATCTGCTTTGGATGAAAGCTCTCTATATCATCATGGCCGCGTGACGGAATATTAAGCACCAAGACATCAGCAGCCCAAAAATTCTGACAGTTTTCGCATTCAATTTCCGGGTTTAGGGAAATTA
>CAZYOD010000161.1:0-5652 GCA_964648635.1 uncultured Balneolaceae bacterium
AATGTATCGGCATCAAGCCAATGATTTGAGGGTGTTCTGTTAGTCAGAACTGAGATTTATACCTCCGAACTTGATCCGGATAATGCCGGCGAAAGGAAAGTCATTGGCTTTTATTTTATTGGTTTCAAGAGCACAGTCCCAATTATACAATGGTATAAAAGTGGATAAATCGGGAAAATAGTTACCCGCTGATTTCTTTTTGTTTTTTTCGATCCGAAAAATTCAAAAGGTGTGCTCCGGTTCTTTTTTTAATTTTGAAAGCCGTTCCCTTAACCCTAATTATTCCATTATGCCTGATGTAAAAACCCCTTTCAGTGACAAAGAGCTGCAACATTTTAAAAGCTTATTATTGGAAAAAAGAAAAGAGGCAAAGGAAAAATTTGATAATCTTCGCGATGCTCAGGCAAATCTGGTTGATGCAGAGGATGAAGATTCATCATCAATGGATCACCATATGGGGGACTGGGGATCTGATGAACAGGATTCCAATACAAATTACCAGCTTATGGAAAGAACCAGGGAGTATATTAAACATATTGATGATGCATTGGATCGGATCGAAAATAAAACGTATGGTATTTGTCAGGCTACAAATAAGCCTATTAAGAAAGAACGCCTGGAAGCGGTTCCTCACACAAGGTACAGTATAGAAGCAAAAGAACAGGGCTTAGCACCTGATCAATGATTAACGCAGCTTTATCTCTCCTGCCCTTAGTTTATATTTTTTTAATATCTCCCCCTTTCCTTTATTAATACATGATTTTGGAGTAAAATATAATCAAAATTATAGTAGAGTTATTAAAGTCTAGAGAGCAGCTATGCTTTTTTCTCGTCAAAGGGATTTTAGCAATAGTGAGAAAGAGTTAATTCAGAACCTATTGGAAGGCTTGATAGGGATGGGGGAGGAATCTTGTCAAGATATAATTGAGGAAAAAGGTTTCATCTTTCTTGACAAATGGAATAAAAAGATGGGGTTTATAAAAGAGGAAAAAGATAAGTATTTAATTCTAAGCCTCTATTTCAATGATTCCAGATGCAATTATTACCAGGTTATTATCAAGGGAGCAAGCGAAAAATGGTTAGACAGTCAAATTTTTGATTCTGATTTGGTAAGAGAAATGGGCATTGTGCCGGAATAACTCCTTAAATATTTCCTATTTAATTACGCCTAAAAAGAAAATATTCTTTCTTCAGAGCATTGCCATACCCATTGCTAGCTACTAAAGGATGCGGAATTAAGGAGGATCGTTTTACCATTTGATCCGCAAGTCCTTCCGGGAAATAACAACTGTTTGCCAATCTTTTTTTGATGATTGTCAGCGGAAGTTCCGGAACCATTGCGGTTCGGGGATCTTGTATAATTACTTCTCCTCCCTGATCTTTTATCGCCAGTACGCCCGAAATTCCATCATCAATAAAACCACTTAATAAAACACCCAGTGAGCGATTACCATAATGGAGTGCTGCTGAGCGAAATAACATATTTATAGGAAAACACTTGGCGGGCTGTTCAACAACTTTTAGTTTCGGCAGTCCGTTTGACTCTTTTACTTCGCATGAGTATCCGCTCGGAACAAGCCATACCTCACCTCCTTTTACAGATCTCCCATCCCGGGCTTTACGGACCGTCAGATCAGAAATAGCGTTTAATTTTTCCGCCAGGCAAGCAGTAAAAGGATGGGGAAAATGTTGCGCAATGATAACAGGAACATTCAACCCTTTGGGTAAGGCAGCCAATATTGTAAACAAGGCCTGTACCCCTCCGGCACCTCCTCCCATAACAATAACTTCCGGAGAAAGAGTAGGTTTCAAAAACTTATGTTCTTTCGATTGGTTGATAGAACCAATAGTTGTGCTTTTTTCCACTTTTAAAACACCTTTCAAACGTTTTTCTATTGTTTTGATAAACGATGCTCCTAGTTCTCTATTAGGCATCGTTATAAAGTCAATTGCGCCGACTCGAAGTGCGGTAACAGCTGCTTTTGCAGCTTCTTTATTTTCGGGAACAATGGCAATAATGGGTAATTTTGGAAACCGATGCCGCAGGATACTCAAGAGGGTCATCCCAGGAGAGCGTAAATTCCGAATGCTGAGAAAAACCATATCCGGATTGCCGCTTAATAACCCGGTCTCAGCTTCTTGAAAGCCCATCCCATGGACGTTACATCCTGAACCTTGGATTTTATTATTTACTCTCTTTAGAAGAACATCTTCTGCTATAATCGTAACCGTGATAGGGTTCATGATAGCTCTCTTTTTGAAGCTGCAAATCCATTACCTTATATCGAAAGGATAAATACAAAGACCTTACAAGGTTGTAGGAGCATTTCCTTTTAATTTGTAAGAGTAACTATTACAGTAAGAACTGCTTTTTATACAAGAAAAAAGGGAAACACTTTAATAAAAACTGTGATTCCCCTTTCCAATTTTCTATTCAATCGTTACTGACTTACGCTTGCTCTTTTCAGCTTTGGGAATGTGGATTTTTAACTCACCATTTTCACATGTAGCTTTAATTTTATCTTCAACAATTGAAGCAGGAAGCATAATTGAGCGTCTAAAAGAACCAAAATAACGCTCACTGCGTAGGTATCCGGAACGCTCTTCCTTGTCCTCTTTTTGTCGCTCTCCCTCGATTGTAAGCATATTATCATGGTAATTTATCTGAATATCATCTTTAGACAAACCCGGCAAATCAACTTCTATTAGATATTCATTATCAGTTTCCATCATGTCTATTGTGGGTCTCCAGGATCCCATCTCTGGATCAGATTCTTCCATGCGCCAACTAAAAGGGATTAACTCATTAAAAATCCGATCCATCTCCTTGCGCAGGTTGCTTACCTGTGATCTTGTCTCCGGTTGATATCTAGTTAGGTACTTCATAGGAACTCCTTTTTATCGTTGCTTTGTCAGTGCGTGCTTTTAACAACATACTGACCGCTATCACATCAGAAATACAGTAAGTTCCTCGCGAAGCTTGTAGGTGAAAGTGATTATCCCTTTTAGGAAATCTCCCCACACATCTATGACTACAAATTGCCGGTGTATTCGGTTTGAACCCACTTAACGGCATGCACCATCAGTTCGGTAGCATTCTCAAGGTTTAGCTTTGTTTTGATACGAGCTCGGTACGACTCAACTGTTTTAACCGAAAGATGTAGTTTGCCCGCAATTTCCCGCGTGCTGTTCCCCTTACCTGTTAACTCAAACACTTCAAGCTCTCTGTCGCTAAGTTTTTCTACGGGAGATTCCATTATTTCTTTTTGTCCTCGGGCCATGCCCATAAGCAACCGCTCACTGACTTCATCGCTCACATAAATCCCACCCTTTAATACTTTTCGAACCGCTTTAAGTAACACTTCGCCGGCTTCTAATTTCATAACATATCCTTTAGCTCCCGCACGGATCACACGCTCGGCATACAGAGACTCATCATGACGGGAAACTACCAGTATTTTTTGATCTTCTTTTTGGGATATGATGTGTTTAACCAATTCCAGGCCGCTCATCCCCGGAAGCGAGACATCAACAATAATGAGATCCGGGCTAAGGTTATCCAGTTTTTGAATCAGCTCTTCTCCCCGACTTAATTGCTCCACAACCTCAAATACAGGATCCGTTTCCAATGTTTGGGCCAGCCCTTCTCGCATTAAAGGGTGATCATCAACTATTACAATCCGCTTTTTAAAACTGTTTGACATCTTAATCAGTATTTCAAGTTAAAAATTGTTCTGCGGAATACTGCAAATAACAGCCGTCCTGTTGTCCTCGGTCTTCGATATTTCAAGGTTACCTGACATCATGTTTGCACGATATTTCATAATGTATATACCCATTCCTTTCTTCTTTTTGTCTCGAGCAGATTTACTAAAACCAATCCCATTATCCTCAATTGACAGCTTAATCGTCTTATTTTCAGCTCTCAAATTAATAGCAATTTCCTGAGCTTTTCCATGCTTAGCCGCATTACTTATAGACTCTTGAGCTATGCGATATAAGTTCATGGCTTTCATTTGGTTATTAATTTTTAAATTATCGTCACAGTTGCAAGTACAGCGTACATTAAAAAACTTTTCAGCTTGATTGCTTAACTGGTATAGGGCTGCTTGCAAGCCTTTTTCCTCAAAACTCACATTGATTAAACCATGTGCCAGTGCTTTGGCATATTCATCAGCTTCTTTAACTAAATTTGAAATATCTTCTACTTCTTTTGCTACTGTTTTGTCTTCAGAATTTAATTTCCTCGCTAAGTTTTGGCTAATAAGACTGATTCCTGTTAGCATCTGGCCGAGACCATCATGTAAATCCTGCCCCAGATTGCGGCGCTCTTCTTCAGAAATCCGCAAAATTTCTTTTTCAAGTCTCCTGCGCTCACTGATATCATTAATCACCCCTGTAAATAATTTATTTCCCTCCCATTGTACCTCACTTACTGCTAATTCCATGGGAAATATCGACCCGTCTTTTCTTTGTCCGGTGAGTTCTCTACGATATCCGATAAACCTGCTTTTACCAGTTTCCCGATATCGTTTCAAATAATCATTATGTGAATAGTTATAAAGTTCGGGTACTATTACTTTAACATTTTGGCCTAAAACTTCCTCCTCTGTATATCCAAATATTTTCGAAGCGGCTTGATTAAATCTTTTAATCGTTCCTTCATCATCAACTGTAATTATGCCATCAATTGTGGTTTCCAAAATGGCTTGAGCCTGTGCAATATTCTCTTCCAATTCTTTCTCTAATCTTTTTAACTCCTGAATTTCATGTACAGATCCCACAATAGATATTGGCTTTCCCTCCTCATCCTTTACCGGTCGGATATCCACATCTATCCAAATTACCTTTCCTTCCTTAGTTATTGCTTTCCACTCTCCTCTCACTTTCTGACCTTCCCGAAGCAATTTTAAATCCTCCTGGAGTTTACATTTAGCAACTTCGGGATATATGTTTGCAATTGATTCATTGAGAATTTCTTCCCGAGAATAACCGAATAGTTTTTCGCTTGCTGCATTCCAATATGTAATGATCCCATTGAGATCTGTAATTACAACACATTGCGAAATGTGGTCTAAAATTTCCTTGACGGCCGGTCGATTTTCCAAAGGAATCTTGTTTTCTTGTGCTTTTTTAGAAAAAATCACTTGAAATAGGAGTAAAAATCATCAATTAATTAGATCATTAATTTTTGATGATAACGATATATTTTAAAACCCATTGTCAGGAATATCCCTACATGCCTTCCTCAAAAAAGCTGTCAAATAAAAAGGAGGAAAATTAGTCTCTAATAACTTTTGTTAACTCACTTTGACCCTCTCTTATAATTCTCTGCCTTATTCTCCTTCCTATAAAATTTTCTAACCTCTCTTAAATTTAAAGGTTATCAGCCTAAAAAAAGTCATTTCTGATAATAAAATGGATTATTTTTTCTTAATATTTTTCCAAATACTAATAAAACGGACGAGGAAATGTTCATAATTTCAGGCTTTTCCTCACAAATAAAATTTAGTTAAGCTTACAGCAAAATTCCTCCAGTTTTTAAATTTTAAACCAACTATGAATCAAGATACCAACTATGAATCAAGATAAAGAGAATTATGTACGAAATAACAATGCAGATACCATTCAATGGTTTTTGGGCAAAAGGGA
>CAZYOD010000162.1:0-5629 GCA_964648635.1 uncultured Balneolaceae bacterium
TCAAACTCTGAAATTGGGAAAGTGATATAATTAGAAGAATTTTCCTCGGCACCAAGCGGTGCGCCGTAATTGAGATGATAAGTTGTGGTGGGTTCACTCGAGCCGTAAACTTGGTATTTGGAGGAAGGTGCTGCTTTGGACCGGGAAAAGTGTTATCACGTGATGGCGCCTTATTAAAACATGAGGGACACCCCAAGAGTAACGGCAATATTTTGTGGTTTAAATACTTTTTGTTGGGAATCTTGATAGCTGTATATCGCATATAGTCCCCGAATTTCCATACCGAATTTTCGTTTCTCTCCATGTTCAAATCCTGCTCCCAATAAAGCTCCGGCATCGAAGTTTGAAAAATGAGAGGTGACGTCATTGGAAAATTCTCGTTCGAATCGGATTCCCAACGGCGTACCTCTGTTTACCCCTGAAAATTGAGCATCAAGTAAATAGGCGCCAAAAAGGCCGCCCGAAATGTGAAAAGTAGTTGTTCGGATATCAGATCCATAAACAGTGTATTGAGGCGTGGCTGTTGAAAGTTGAAAGACGATAGGAAGGTGAAAATATAAAAGTTCGGTTGAACTGTTTGTTTCTAGCTCGTGCCCGCGCAGCATAAAGGTCTGATCATAACTTGCACCAAGGAAAATTAAGGAAGGTTCCAGCTGCATCCGGCTTGTATTAGAAAGCTTTTTCCTAAGAATTAATCCTGCTTGATAATTAGGAGTGAAATGTGGATTGAGTTGCTGAAGTTGAATATCTTCTTCCGAATATTGAAAATCGGTAAGATGAGAACTTACATTAATCCCCCCGGTGACACCTATTTCAACTTTTTGGCTATAGGTCTTATCTAAGACTCCAAAAAATAAGAATAGAAATGTAAATACTGATACGAAAGCCATACGTGAAGTAACCATTTTTCCCTCCCTGATTATATTTCTCAACTTGATATCTTTTATATAATATATCTCAAAAAATTATAAGAGAGCAAAAAATGATTCAATTTAAAGGATTAAAAAAGTGTAATGCTTTAATTGTGGCTAATAACTGCTCGCTATTTTAATTTACCTACTCACGAGAGAGACTAATCTAAATATCTATTCATGAAAAATTCGCCAACTCGCATATACTTATCACCTCCCCACATGAGTGGAAATGAGTTATCATATATCCATGATGCTTTTGCAAAAAACTGGATTGCACCGCTGGGAGAAAATGTAGATGGGTTCGAGCGAGATCTGCAGGATTATACCGGACGTAATTGTGCTGCTGTCGTTACCAGTGGGACAGCTGCCATTCATCTTGGATTGATTCTCTGCGGCGTAAAACCAGGGGATGAGGTTATTTGTCAGTCACTGACATTTGCGGCATCGGCTAATCCCATTCGATATCAGGGGGCAACACCTGTATTTGTAGATTCAGAAACCCAAACTTGGAATATGGATCCGGAGTTGTTGGAGCAGGCAATATTAGATAGAAAAAAACAGGGCAAAAAGCCGAAAGCCATTATCTTAGTTCACCTTTACGGAATGCCTGCCAAAGTTGAACGGGTTCTCAAAATTGCTCAACGACACAAAATACCTGTCATTGAGGATGCGGCCGAGGCGTTGGGTTCATCCATCAACGAAGAAAAATGCGGTAGATTTGGGGATTTTTCAGTGTTATCGTTTAATGGCAATAAAATTATTACTACATCCGGCGGTGGGGCATTACTTAGTGATGACAGAGAACTAATAGAAAAAGCTCGATTCTTAGCTACTCAGGCTCGCGATGATGCTCCGCATTATCAGCATTCCCAGCTTGGTTATAATTACCGAATGAGTAACATTGTTGCCGGTATTGGTCGGGGACAGATGAAGGTTTTAGACAAATATATCCGTTCCAGAAGGGCAAATCATAATTTCTATTTTGAAAAGCTGGGACGCACATGGTTTAACACTCAACAGCATTCACCGACGGGAATTTATTTCTTGAAAGAACCCGACGGGTATTTTAGTAATCGCTGGCTTACAACTATTCTTATAAATCCAGACGAGACGGGGGAGATTACAAGGGGGGATATTCGCCTGAAACTTAAAGAGCAAAATATCGAATCTCGTCCGATTTGGAAGCCGATGCACTTGCAGCCGCTTTACAAAGATTACCCTTACTACGGACATGGAGTTTCAGACATGCTTTTTGAATTTGGATTATGCTTACCGTCAGGAAGTAATCTAAGTGAGGCAGAGCTCGAACGAGTGACTTCTACAATCAAAAAAGCATTAGGTCGTCAAAGAGTAGAATCGGAGCATTAAAAGCTAGGTAAGTTTAAGGCTGCGAATAAAATAGTCGAGTAATTTTTACTCGATCCGTTGAATAAAAATAACCCGATCTGTTGGTAGTCGAAAGTGACCCATTTTTTGAATAGTTCTCATAAGAGAGCTCCGTTTTTCAATGTGCTTTTTAAGGTCTTCAAGCTAGTTTTTTTACTGTTCGAAGAAAAAAGCAGACCAAGATCAGTAAAATTGGCATAACTCTTGTATCCAAAGTGGTGGATCAATCATCACGGAAAATGTAGGGTATAGATGGAAGTAGAAACTTATAAAGACAAGTACAGATACATAAATAAATATACAAGAGGACTATTCTTTTTAATTGGAGATACATTTTCACTGGTCATCTCTGCTATGGTGGCGTATGCCATTCTTTCTCCATTAGCTGATTTAGCAAAACCTTTCCCTACAGAACACACTCTAATAATTATCGGCTCCGTATTAGTTGGATTAGCTGCTTTCAGGTTGTACCTCATAAACTGGCGATATACCAGTTTGAGAGATCTGGGTAGAATTATCCTGGGGATTACGATAGGGGGCGGAATTTCACTGGGGATTTCCCAATTTTTTATTGAAATGGGAGAGTATGAAGGAGCCTTTACCGCCCTTTTGTTGATCATTGCAATTCTGATGATAAGCGGGTTCCGAATTAGCAAGCGAGTGTATTACGGATTGATAAAGTCTCCGCAAAAAAAAAATAAGCATACTATAATATTTGGCGCCGAAAGCGAGGGAGAGCAAATTCTCCGTGATATCCTAACAAATGATCATTGGAATCTGACGGTTCAGGGGATTTTTGATGATCGGGTGATGCCGGGATTGCTTTTACATGGTGTTCGAATTATGGGCGGGAAAAGTGAGATGATTGTTTACATAAAAAATCATCCTGTTGATCAGCTGATTGTCGCTTTTCCGGAAACTCCCAAAAAGGAGTTAAAAGAAATGATTGACGAAATTAAGTCTATCCGTCCGAATATGGATATTAAAATATTGCCGTCTTTCCATTCTTTGACGGATGATCCGGTGGGCGTAAGACATATCCGCGATGTGAGTATTGAGGATATTCTGGGCCGTAAAACTGTAAAAATTGATATGGATACGATCGAAACCAGCATCACGGGAAAAACCGTATTGGTTACCGGAGCCGGTGGATCAATTGGGAGTGAACTGGTGCGACAGTGTGCAAAACTAAATCCCGACAAACTGATAGCACTGGATATCGATGAAACCGAACTATTTCATATTGAAAATGAATTTAAGGGAACCAACACAAAGGTAATTCCCTATGTGGCGAGCATCACAGATGAAAATATCATCACTTGTTTACTAGAAGAATATCAGCCACAAGTTATTTTCCATGCTGCTGCGTATAAGCATGTCCCGATGATGGAGAGCTTTCCGGGGGAAGCCATAAAGGTGAACATAGGAGGTACGCGATTGATGGCTTCTCTTGCATGCAAGCACAACGTGGATAAGTTTATCATGGTTTCAACAGATAAGGCCGTGAATCCTACAAATGTGATGGGAGCCACTAAGCGCGCTGCTGAAGAGATCTGTATGGCTTACAATAATAGCTGTTCCACAAAATTTATTTCGGTTCGCTTTGGAAACGTTTTAGGATCAAGAGGATCGGTAGTGCCGCTTTTTATTGAGCAAATAAAAAAAGGCGGCCCTGTTACAGTTACGGATCCTAAAATGCAGCGATATTTTATGACGATACCCGAAGCGGTGCTCTTAGTGATGCAGGCCGGATCAATAGGAAAGGGGGGCGAAGTATTTGTTCTCGATATGGGAGAGCCGGTTAAAATTTTGGATATGGCCAAAGACTTGATCCGATTGCATGGATTAGAGCCGGAAAAGGATATTCCTATTGAAATTACTGGTCGACGTCCCGGAGAAAAGTTATTTGAGGAACTTTTAAATGCAGAAGAAGGAGTGCTGGAAACAGAGCACGAAGAAATTTTTAAAGCAGTATGCAGTCGAAAATTGACTGCCGAGGAATTGGAATCAAAAATTGATCAGTTATTTAATCTATTAACTAGTGATCAATCAGATTCTGCCAGGGAGCTTTTAAAAGCTATTGTACCTACATATACATATAAAAAAGAACGAAAGGCTGTATCGGGAAAATTCAAGGGGTCTGACGAATCGCTTTTGATTGGTTAAATATGAAAGTTAGAATCTCGTTCAGAATTATTCCACCAATTATCACACCATGACTTTAACAAGTAAGAGTGAGGTTTTGTGAAATGGATGATTTACTTCGAAAAAATAATGAAAACTTTCTAAATGGAGGACCGGGGAATTTTCAGTTTTCGCCTAATTACGGTTCTGAAGGTAGAAATACGGAGAGTAATGGGCTAGACCCGCGGAGAATAATTACCATTTTGCGCAGGTATAAATGGCTTGTTTTGTTATTCTTAATTAGCGGTGCAACATTAGCATGGTTGTATGCTGAAATAGCAACTCCTACTTATGAAAGCAAGGGTTCCCTGATGATCAGTTCTACAGCAGCTTTGCCCAATGATGAGCTTTCAGGGATGATATCCAAAACGACCGGCTATGGTACTAGTTCCACACTTGAAAATGAACTTCAGATTCTTCAATCAAGAAAGTTCTCTCGTCAAGTTGCCCGAAAGCTTTTGAATGATGATCTCGGAAATATTAGCCGATATCCAATCATGTGGAAAGAGGGAGAAAGCGGGGTATTAAATCGAGCGTCAGAAGAAGAGGTTGCCTCACGGATACGAAGTAATATTGTTTATCAGCAGCCCGAGGAGGACTCTGATGTTGTAGAGGTAAGGTTCTCTAGTGTTTCACCCGAAGAAGCGGCCAAGGTAGTAAATACGGCAATGGAAATTTATGTCGAAAGCTCAACAAAGCAGAATCGGCAGGCAGCATCGTCAACTTCCCAGATGTTGAAAGAAGAAAAGCAAGAAATTGCACAGAAGCTTGAGGAGTCGGAAAGAGAGCTTCGTGAGTATATGGATGCCACAGGTATTGTTCAGGTAGATGAGCAGGCCTCAGCAATGGTTACTCACCGAGCCGATGTAGAATCTGAGTTACAGAGAGTTAACTTAGAGCTTGAGACAATTGGGGAAACAATAGCTAATTATGAACAGCAGCTCAACAGGATTAAGCCAGGGCTTTCTGATCAGTTTTCGGAGGCTATCGGGCCCCGAATTCGGAATTCACAGGAAGAATTAGCCGGATACGAGAATGAAAAGGCTCAAATTATTGCTAAAAATCCAAATGTTTTGCAAAGAGAAACACTGCCGCCACGTTTGCAATTTGTTAACGACCAAATTGAGCGATTAAGGGGGGAGATA
>CAZYOD010000163.1:0-5601 GCA_964648635.1 uncultured Balneolaceae bacterium
CATCGCATAGGGTGCCAGTTGTTAAGCAATGTAGTTTTCATTGTTTGGCTCATAATCATTTCTCTTTTCATTAGAACACAATGGTAAAATACTGTGGCATCAATGTCAGTGACCTACGTCACACAAGGGTGATTTTATTTCTGCCCAGTTCTACGAGGCCCTCAACCTCCATTTTTTTAAGCAATCGTGATATTACTTCACGCGCCGTACCCAACTCCTGCGCCAGCTGATCATGAGTCATTGCAAGTGTGTTGGTCTCCATCACCGCACAGCGTTTCTGTAGAAATTGAAGCAACCGCTCATCCATATTTTTAAACGCTACCGCATCCACTACCTCCAACAACTCTTCGAACCGCTTGTGATAGATCTTAAATATGTAATTCAGCCACTCGGGATGTTCTCTGATTAGGTCATGAATCTTATCAACAGGAATAAACAAGACCTCCGAATCTTCTTCGGCTACTGCTTTCACTTTGCTGGTGTCGTGATACAGGCCTGCCAAAAATGACATAATGCACGTTTCTCCCGGACGCAGATAGTAGAGCACCATCTCCTTATAAGTATCATCTGACTGCATCACCTTTAAGCTTCCCTGTGTTACAATGGGGATCGATCGTACGGGCACAGCCTCACTCACAATAATCTCTCCGGGAGAAAAATGTTTGGTGATCCCCAGATCCTTAAGATCCATATCTGCTTCCAGCGCAGAAGTAAGAGAAGAAAGGTCAGTCGGTATCTTCATAGTTATGATATTCGCTTGTTGCCTGTTTTAAGATAATAATAAAAGAGTTAATTGTCTTAAATAATTACAAACGAATTGAAATCGTTCCATCAATTGATGTAGGGAGGTTAACTCCTGATAGTAAACACCGTTGTTTGTGGGCGGCTGGTTTCGCGTCCTTCTTTGTTCTCTCGCAATAGCAAGTTTTGGGCTTTCTTGTCCCTGAACACCTGCTCCATATTCTTAATTTCACCCACCGGTACTAATTCAGCCTTAAGCTGTTCCAGAAGCTCTTCTCCCTCACGATTTTGAATTTTCTGCTGTAAAACTTCAGACAGTTCTGACCGATGCTCAACTCTGGCCGCGTTAGTTTTGAACATTGTCCGATCCGGCAAATCATTAAGTCCCAGTATAGAACATGCCTTGGAAAACTGCTGATCACTGCCAATAGCCAATGTGATTTGCCGACTGTCCCTCGTAGTAAAGATCTCCCCGTAAGGCGCTATATTAGGATGATTAGATCCAATCTGTTGAGGTATATTTTTATTCATTAACCAGTTGGTTGACTGATTTATAAGCGATGATACCGCGCTTTCATACAAGCTGACCTCAACCTTAAATGATTGGTCAGCATCATCTTTTTGTCTTAACAAAGCACATAAAATGCCTTCCTTAAGTTGGTGGGCGGCCAGGAGGTCGATTATTGCCAGGGGCACTTTAGTAGGTGGACTTTCCGGATGACCATTCATCGACATAAATCCGGTCTCCGCCTGCAAGATCAAATCATAAGCCAGGCGATCACTTTCGCTGCCAAAACCGCTGATGGCTCCATAAATAATGGAAGGGTTAAGCCGTTTCACATCCCCATACGTCAACCCAAACTTTTTGGCGTCGCCCTTTTTGAAGTTGGTGATCACTATATCAGCACCCTGAAGCAACTGGTTTACCCTCTGCTTGTCAGCATCACCGGTGAAGTCCATAAATACCGACTCTTTATTCCAATTTACCGAAGCGTAGTAAGCAGAGGGGCCCTCGGTCGTTTCGCCGGGCTGTCGCCACTTGCGCGTGACGTCCCCACCCGTAGTTTTGTTTTCCACCTTAATGACTTTGGCTCCAAGTTCAGAAAAGAATGTTCCCACGGCGGGACCGGCCAACACACTGGCTAGCTCCACAACCTTCAGATCTTTAAAAAATGACTGCATATTTTTGATATATATTATTGTCAGAATCGTACGCCAGCTTCACAATTTCCGATTAATTTCCCCTCTATCGGATCCGAATTTTTCTAATCTCTTCGAGCATATTCTAATTTCGCCAATAATGACAGACGGCTCGTTAAGATAGAATAGCAACGTTGTATTCGAAATCCATATTTCGAAGCTCATATTCCTCAAGCACTAAATTTATATGGAGATCCGTAATGCCTTCGTTGTTGATAAAATCATAGCTAGTTGACTGCTTTGTAAATATATAAATACCCGCTTTGGATAAAATATGAAGACAGTTCTTCCCCGCTCTTGACTTGTGATCATCCATATGATAAGTTGATCTCTTATTAGCTTAATAAAGCCAAAGGGATGATTATGAATGAACTTAAAAAAGCACTTAATGCAACATTTCTAATTACTATCTCAATACTGGTGCTCAGTAGCTGCTCTGTCAATGATAACTTTGACCCTGAGAATGCTGAGATCGTCGGGGAGCAGGAAGCGACTCTGACACTACCGCCCAATGTACCTCCACCGATAGATCGTGACCATGCAACCAAGCTGATCGTTAATATGGAAGTCGTTGAAAAGGAAATGCGGCTTGCCGACGGCGTCAATTATACCATGTGGACCTTCGGAGGAGACGTTCCGGGTAAGTTTATCAGAGTTCGTGAAGGCGACATGGTAGAGTTCCATCTCCAGAACCATCCCGATAACAAACTGCCCCACAACATTGATCTGCATTCAGTTAACGGGCCGGGCGGGGGAGCCGAATCTACATTTACTGCACCGGGGCGTGAAACTGTTTTTAGTTTCCGTGCTTTAAATCCGGGTCTGTACGTTTACCATTGCGCTACGGCTCCTGTTGGAATGCACATTGCTAACGGGATGTACGGTTTGATTCTAGTAGAGCCTGCTGATGGTCTCCCCGAAGTTGAACAAGAATATTATGTGATGCAGAGCGAGTTTTACACTGAGGGAGAACACGGTGAACGCGGTCTCCAACCTTTTGATATGGACAGGGCTATTGATGAAGATCCGCCCTACGTTGTTTTTAACGGATCAGTAGGGTCCATGATGGGCGATAATTCTATCACGGCGGAACGGGGCGATAATGTTCGGCTTTTCGTTGGAAACGGCGGACCTAACTTAACCTCCTCATTTCATGTAATTGGAGAAATTTTCGACAAAGTCCACTACGAAGGCGGAGACAAAGTACAGGAAAATGTGCAGACGACGTCGATACCTGCGGGCGGATCGGCGATGGTCGAATTCGAGACGGAAGTCCCGGGCAATTATATTTTGGTAGATCATGCTATTTTCCGGGCCTTCAACAAAGGCGCTTTGGCCACCCTGGCTGTGTCGGGCGAAGAGGATGAAAATGTGTTTACAGGCCAGCAGCTGGAACGCGTCTATCAACCAGAGGGTGGTGCCATTCAGGAACTTCCTGAAGAAGAACGGACTATCCCAACCGCCAGCACAATAGAAGAACGTATGGAGTATGGTCGCGAAACCTATATGTCGGTTTGCCAGGCCTGCCATATGGCTGATGGTTCGGGTATCGAAGGAGCTTTTCCCCCTGTGGCAGAAGCCGACTACCTGAATGAAAACCCTGACCGCGGTGTAAGTGCGGTTGTTCACGGCCTGTCGGGAGAAATTACGGTTAACGGAGAAACTTATAACGGCGTAATGCCGAGCCAGAATTTATCTAACGAAGAGGTAGCTAATGTGATTACCTTTGTACTCAATAATTTCGGAAACGACGGCGGAGAAATTACTCCTGATGATGTAGAACGTATTCGTAACCAGGGACCAGTAAACTAAAAAGCGAGCAAATCAATTATCGGTAGGATGAGATATGGCACCTTTTTTATAGCTCTGCTTTTTTTTGGAAATCTATTAGCCACGGCTTTAGCCCAACCGGATGGTATGTCCCGTATCGAGCAGGGTACTTATATGCCTTTCTACAGCTCAGATAAAGACAGCGTTACGGTTGAATCATTTTATTTGGATAAGTACGCCGTCACCAATGGGGAATTTTTGGAATTTGTGAACGAAAACCCCGAGTGGCGACGATCTCAAGTAAAATCAGTTTTTGCTGAAGACGGCTACCTTAAACATTGGGGCAGTGACCAGGATCTCGGACCAAACGCCGAAAAAATCAAAGACAGTCCGGTTACCAATGTCTCTTGGTTTGCAGCACGAGCATACGCCAAATGGAAGGGGAAACGACTCCCCACGCTTGATGAATGGGAATATGTAGCATCAGCAAGTCAAAACAAACGGCTGGCCGCTCGTGATAAAGAGTTCGTCAGCCAAATTTTAGATTGGTACAGCAAACCTAACCCAGAGCACCTCCCTGTCGTCGGACAACGACAACCAAACGTCCACGGCGTATATGATATGCACGGTTTGATTTGGGAATGGGTTCAGGATTTTAATACCGTCTTTATCACCGGAGAGTCACGCGGAGACCAAGGGGAACTTAAACAATTTTACTGCGCTGCGGGAAGTTCAGGGAGTGCCGATGCTGATAAAGAAAATTATGCCGCCTTTTTGCGCTTTGCCTTTCGGGGCAGCCTGGAAGCAGATTTTTCAGTGGGGAATCTGGGATTCCGTTGCGCTAAAGATATAAACTAATCTTTATATAATATGAGAGTAGCTTTACACCTTGTGATTACAGCTGTTGTTTTGGGATTAATACTCAATGCCTGTTCCGTTGAGGATAATCAGCAAGAGAAAAATCAATCTGAAACGGAACACGCCACTCATGCAGATATGGATATGGGCACGGGCGAAGCGTCGGATGAATCCATATATAATGTAACTAGCAGCTGGCAAGACCAAAATGGAAATACCGTTACCCTCAGCAGCCTGCAGGGAAAAGTTCAGGTACTGGCCATGGTTTATACTCATTGCGAATATGCCTGCCCGCGTATTTTAGCAGATATGAAACGTGTCCGGGATGGGCTCTCCGAGGATGTGTTAGAACACACCAATTTTACGATTGTTTCTATTGATCCCGCGCGGGATACCCCCGGGCGGCTAAAGCAGTTTGCCGATGAAAATAATCTCACTGACCAACAGTGGACGCTCTTGCATGGTAATGATGGCAATATTTTAGAACTGGCCGCCATGCTGGGTTTTAAATACAAGCGCATCAGCGATACCGACTTTACACACTCGAACTTGATAACGGTTTTAAGTAAAGAAGGAGAAATTGCTTATCAGCGGAATCAGCTTGTGGATCAGCCAAAGGAAACCATCAAACAGATCGAAAAGCTGGCAGCACAATAAGTAACCCTGGCTGCCGAATTCTGATAGGTTGCCTGTGGCCGCACAGCATATCGATAAAAAGCCGGCTCGAAAAATGGCTTAGAGAACAGCTCCCTCTGCCGAGTTGCGCAAGTTGTTTGATCACGACCCGCTAAACAACAAATTATAGCACACCTAATTGAAAGGCTGAAAATCAGCCGTTGACATTGCCGTACCCTAATTTCATCGGGTCTAAAACTATTTAAGACAAATTCATCTTAAATTCACAATCGATAGTTACATTGGGAATACAAAATAGAGTCAGCCTTTTTTTTGATTCTATTTAAGACAAAAAAGTCTTTAAACAATGAAGAAATTTTATTCGCTCATATTACTCGTTTCTTTCTTGGTTGGCAC
>CAZYOD010000164.1:0-5575 GCA_964648635.1 uncultured Balneolaceae bacterium
TCTGGGAAATGGGCGATACTGGTCCGTGCGGCTCCTGCTCGGAAGTACATGTTGATATCCGTCCCGATGAGGAGCGAGAGAAGAAAGATGGTGCCGAGCTCGTGAATATGGACGATCCGCGGGTAATGGAGATCTGGAATCTGGTTTTTATTCAGTTTAATCGGCAACCGGATGGATCCCTCAAAAAACTACCCGCACAGCACGTAGATACCGGCCTGGGCTTTGAGCGAGTTTGCGCTGTATTACAAGGTAAAAAATCCAATTACGATACCGATCTTTTTGAACCCCTGCTTACGAAAATCGGTGAACTGGCCGGTGTAAACTATGGCGACGATGATGAAACCGATATCGCAATGCGGGTGATTGCTGACCACATTCGCGCAGTCAGTTTTTCAATTGCCGATGGTGCATCTCCCGGCAACGATGGCCGAGGATATGTTATTCGCAGAATTTTGCGTCGTGCTATTCGGTACGGTTGGGATAAGCTGGATCTTAAAGAGCCGTTCTTCCATAAGCTGGTGCCAACGCTGGCAAATCAGTTTAAAGATGTGTTTCCGGTGCTGATCAACCAGCAGGATTATGTGATGAATGTGATCCGATCGGAGGAGCAAAGCTTTTTGAATACGCTGGGACAAGGCATCGAGCTGTTCAATGAGATTATAGAAGGAGAAGATAAAATCTCCGGTGAAGATGCATTTAAACTGCACGATACGTACGGATTTCCCATCGATCTGACGCAGCTGATGGCTAGGGAGCGCGGCGTTGAGGTTGATGTCGACGGATTTAACGAATGGATGCAGGAGCAGAAAGAGCGTGCACGAGCTGCGGGCAATTTCAAGGTTGATCAGTCCACAAGTAACTGGGTGACTATCACGGATACTGATACGTTTGAGTTTGTGGGATACGACTCGCTGACTGCACAGGGCCGTATTAAGGCGCTTCGGAAGGATGATGATCAGAATGCAATTATTCTGGATAAGACACCTTTTTATGCCGAGAGCGGCGGTCAGGTGGGAGATACGGGAATTATCAGTAACGGAGAGCAGCATTTAAGAGTTTTGGATGTTCAGCAGTCGCCCGACGGACACGTGCATATCGTCGATAATCTTCCGGAAAACCCCGAAGGAGAATGGGAGGCGATAGTGGACGGTGACCGGCGCCGCGAAATTCGAAAACATCATTCAGCTACACACTTGGTGCATGCTGCGCTGAAGCAAGTGCTTGGCAATCACATTGCCCAGAAAGGATCGTTGGTGGATGATAAGCACCTACGATTCGATTTTTCTCATTTCGATCAGGTTACTACCAAAGAATTGAGCCAGATTGAAGAGATTGTTAATGATCGAATTCAGCAGAATATCCCCAAGCAGGAAGAACGAGAAATGCCGATTGATGAGGCGAAAGAGCGCGGGGCTACGATGCTGTTTGGTGAAAAATACGGCGACCGGGTTCGGGTAATTACATTTGATCCCGATTATTCGATGGAGCTCTGCGGCGGAACACACGTAGAAGCCACCGGCGAAATTGGTTACTTCCGGTTCCTGGGTGAATCATCAGCAGCTGCAGGCATTCGCAGGATCGAAGCGAAAGTAGGTAAAAGTGTGGATGAATATTTGCGCTCTGAACATGAATTGATTCATCAGATTCGATCGGAGATGGGGCAGAGCAGTGATATTGCTCGCGATATCCACCATCTGATTGAAGAGCGAAAAGAACTCGAAAAAGAAGTGGAGCGGCTGCAACATCAGCAAAGCATTTCTAAGCTGGATAGCTTTTTGCAGAGTCCGCGGAAGCTTAACGGCGACATAAAATTGGTATCGGGTGAAATTCCGCATGCCGACATGGATCTGCTGAAACAGCTGGGATACGAATCCCTCGAGAAGAGCAAAGAGGGAACCGTTACGATACTGGGGGCCAAAGATAATGAGCAAGGAAAGGTTTATATCGCGGCGACCGTCACAGATGATCTTATCCAGGAGAAAGGGTTAAAGGCCGGAGCGCTGGTAGGAGAGCTTGGCCAGATGTTAGGCGGCGGTGGTGGCGGGCAGCCGAACCTCGCAACAGCCGGCGGACGCAATCCCGAAAAACTTAATGAAGTGTTTAATCAGCTGCCGGAGATAATTTCTCAACATTTGGATTAAGGATTACCTGTAATCTTCCATTATTTTGGGTATATTTTCGGACTCTGATTTTTTAGAATCACAATTGTAAAATTGCAACGGCGAAATTTGCTGTATTAGATATTATGGCTAAGAAAAAGAAGAAAACCGAAGAAGTTACATTTACGCCCACTGGGACAGGAATTCGTTCGAATGGAGAAATTGTACGCAGTACAGAGTTGCCATCGCCCACAAAAAAGAAGCATAAATCGCTGGGACTTTCCGAAGAAGATGTCGTGGATATGTTTGAGCAGATGTTTTTGCAGCGACGCTTTGAGGAACGCGCTATGCAGATGTATCAAAAGGGTAAGTTTGGTGGTTTCTTGCACCTTTACATGGGGCAGGAAGCAATTTCTACCGGAACGGTTTATGCTCTGAATGAGGACGACGATATCATTACCGCTTATCGTGATCACGGCTGGGGATTGGTTCGTGGTGTATCCCCGAAAGAAGGAATGGCGGAGCTCTACGGTAAGAAAACCGGATGCTCGAAAGGTAAAGGCGGATCGATGCACTTTGCCAAAGCTGAAAATAATTTTTGGGGCGGTTATGGTATTGTAGGTGGACATATTCCCTTGGGAGGCGGCATCGCTTTTGCCAACAAGTATAAACAAAACGATCGTGTTACGGCCTGTTTCTTGGGTGACGGCGCTGTTGATCAGGGAGCTTTCCACGAGACTTTGAACATGAGTCAAAATTGGGATCTGCCGTGCATTTATGCGATCGAAAATAACGGCTATGCAATGGGTACCGCTGTGCATCGTCACTCGGTTGGTGAGCTTTATGAACGAGCCGAAGGTTACGGTATGAAAAATGCCGTTATCAACGGTATGGATGTATTTACGGTTTATGAAAAAATGAAGGAGATTGCCGAGGATATCCGCGAAAATTCTAATCCATGGTTGGTAGAGATTCGCACCTACCGCTATCGCGGGCATTCCATGTCGGATCCGATGAAATATCGTACAAAGGATGAGCTCAAAGAATACGAAAAGATGGATCCGATCGTCCGAATCAAAAAGTATCTTCAGGATGAGGAAATTATCGACGAAGATAAAATCGAAGAAATTGAGAATAATGTCGAAGACACTGTCATGGAAGCTATTGAATTTGCGGAAGAAAGTGAGTTTCCGGACGAAGCTGCACTTTATGAGGATATGTTTGCGGAAGATGACTACCCGTTCCACACATAAGTGTAGCAATACAAATCAATTATTAATTAAATGGAAGGGAGTTGTACTCCTGATTTAATTTTCACTAATAACTTTTTGAAACAATTAATCAAAAATGGCTGAATTACAATTCAGAGAAGCAATCCGGGCTGCGATTGATGAAGAAATGAGCCAGGATGAGAATATTTTTGTTATGGGCGAAGAAGTCGCCGAATATGACGGAGCCTATAAGGTGACTGAAGGTCTGTTGGATAAATATGGTCCAAAACGCATGATTGATACTCCCATTGCCGAGCTCGGTTTTGCCGGTATCGGTGTAGGTGCTGCTATGAATGGACTTCGCCCCATCGTGGAGTTTATGACGTTTAACTTTGCTGTTCTTGCTGCCGACCAGATTATCAACCACGCATCCAAAATTAAGTATATGACCGGCGGACAGGTTGATATCCCAATTGTTTTCCGGGGACCTAATGCGTCAGCGGGGCAGCTGAGTGCTACGCACTCCGTTTCGTATGATTCAATGTATGCGCACTTTCCGGGACTTAAAGTTATTTACACTTCCGAGCCGGCCGATGCAAAGGGTCTGTTGAAATCTGCGATTCGGGACGATAACCCCGTGCTGTTTATGGAGTCGGAGCAGATGTACGGACTTAAAGGCGAAGTGCCCGATGAGGATGATTTTACTATCCCCATAGGAAAAGCAAAAGTGAAGCGTGAAGGAAGCGATGTTACGGTGGTAGCGCACGGGAAGATGTATCATATCGCTACGCAAGCGGCTAAACAGCTGGCCAAAGATGATGTGGATGTAGAAATTATTGACCCCCGTACGGTGAAGCCGCTGGATATGGAAACGATTGTGAAATCCATCCAAAAAACCAACCGCTGTGTAATTGTTGATGAAGCACATCCGTTTGGCGGTCTGGCTGCAGAAGTTGGCTATCTGATTCAGCGCGAAGCCTTTGATTACCTGGATGCGCCGGTACAGCGGGTAACGTTGCCGGATGTAAATGCGCCATTTGCAAAAAATCTGTTTGATAAATGGCTCCCCGATGCACAGCAGGTGATTGACGCAGTTAATACAGTAACTTATCGCAAGTAATTTAAACCGATAAAATAGACAACGACTATGGCAGTTAAGGTTGAAATGCCCAAGCTTAGCGATACGATGGAAGAAGGCGTTATCGCAAAGTGGAATGTTCAGGAAGGAGATAAAGTAGAATCCGGTGATGTTATTGCCGAAGTGGAAACCGATAAGGCGACCATGGAGGTAGAAGTATTTGATGACGGTACGATCCTCAAGATTTTGGTCGAAGAAGGCGATGCCGTTCCCCTCGGTAATTTGATGGCTGTGATTGGGGAAGAGGGTGAAGATATCAGTGATATTTTAGAGGAGGCCAAATCGGGCGGTTCTGCTCAAGAGAAGACTACAGATAAGGAAGCTGAGCCTAAAGATGATGAGCAAGAAGAAAAGGATTACGACCCCGTTCTGGAAGATATCGATGATAAAGGATCAGATGGCAATGGTCAGGCCGATGATCGGATAAAAGCATCTCCGCTGGCTAGAAAAATGGCTGAAGAAGAGGGTATTGAGCTTTCCAGCGTGAAGGGAAGTGGTCCGCACGGACGCATTATTAAACGCGATATTGAAGATTATGAACCATCTCGCGCTCCGGCTGCCGCTACCGTATCCCGCGAAGATAAAGAACATCGTGTTTCCCAGATGCGCAAAACAATCGCCCGAAGGTTGTCAGAAAGTAAGTTTAGCAGTCCCCATTATTATGAGACTATTGATATTGATATGGCGGCTGTTTGGGATGCCCGCAAGAAGCTTAACGAAGTAAGTGATGTTAAAATAAGTTTCAATGATATTGTTGTTAAGGCTTGCGCGGCTGCTCTGCGGCAGCATCCGGATATCAACAGTTCTTGGCAAGGCGATAAGATTATTGAACACGGTGATGTTAACGTTGCCGTTGCCGTCGGTATTGAAGAAGGATTGGTAACCCCGGTTATTAACAACACCGATCAAAAAGGATTGCAACAGATCGCGGCCGAAGGTCGAGAGCTGGCTGAAAAAGCTCGAGATCGCAAACTGCAGCCCGAAGAGATGGAAGGCAGTACGTTTACCGTAAGTAATTTGGGCATGTTCGGCATTGAAGAGTTTACGGCAATTATTAACCCACCCAATGCGTGCATTCTCGCAGTGGGAGCTATTCGGGAAATTCCCGTTGTTGAAGATGGTGAAAT
>CAZYOD010000165.1:0-5537 GCA_964648635.1 uncultured Balneolaceae bacterium
GCAGCCCAAAAATTCTGACAGTTTTCGCATTCAATTTCCGGGTTTAGGGAAATTAAAAAAGGATCAATGTTCTTGCCTTTAAGCAGTTCTAATTTTTGAGGGGAGGTTGTCGAGCCTTTTATGTTGTGGCCGGAATCGCGCAGGTGTTCTGCAAGTGGGAGGCCTAACCACCCACATCCTAAGATACTGATTATCATAAACTTAAAGTCTTTTTAAATGAACTATGAATATCTGAAAAGTACGGTTTAATATCATCCCTAATGCAAGGGAACATTATTGGGATTGGAATAGTATCTAACTATTCATCAATGTTCATAAACGAAATCTTTCATTATGAAACGTAATAC
Organism: uncultured Balneolaceae bacterium; assembly: GCA_964648635.1. GTDB lineage: Bacteria > Bacteroidota > Rhodothermia > Balneolales > Balneolaceae > Fodinibius. Next base: position 348 of record CAZYOD010000165.1, read on the forward strand.
ATTATTTGTTTTGGCGATAACAATAGCTTTTGTCTTCGCGGGATGTACAGAAAAATCCGAAGACAGAATGGATCAAGCCACAGAGGAGTCGCAAGAGACTGTACAGTCAGCGCAGGATCAGCTAGAAGTTAGCAAAGATGAATTTGTTAACAATGTCGAAGAGCAACTTTCCGAGATGGATGAGGAAATGGAAGAGCTGAAGCAAAAAATCGACAGTGAGTCCGGAGACGCTAAGGCTGAAATGCAGGAGGAGTGGCAAACTCTGCAGGATGATAAACAGAGCCTCGAGAGCGATCTCCAGGAGCTTCGCAACCAAACTGATGATAATTGGGAAGACTTAAGACAAGATATCAACGATCAGCTTAGCAGTCTCCAGGAATCATTCAATAACATGAAGCAAGAGATAGGGATCGACTAGTAACTTTTGATGATTTAGCAGTTGCATCCCTTACGGATAAGAACTGCTTATCAGGCTATACGCTTGAATTTCTCCGAGCTTCAAGTCGAAGCTTTGCGGAGAAATATCATCGATAAAAAAGGCTCCCGACACAATGCGTGTTGGGAGCCTTATTTATTTTTTAACGAAATATTACGGAGATCTTGTTCTTTGTCCCGTAGCTCTGCTGCGGAACGGAGAAGGCAATTACTCTTCACCCATAAACGGATACGTCCAATCTTTGGGCGGTTCTTGCGTTTCCTTTATAGAACGGATCGAAATCCAGCGCATGAGGTTGGCAGCACTTCCGGCCTTATCGTTTGTTCCGGACTTGCGTGCTCCGCCAAACGGCTGCTGGTTTACAACAGCTGCTGTAGGCTTATCATTAATATAGAAGTTGCCGGCTGCCTGTTTAAGAGCTTCATCCATTTTTTCCAGGGCATAACGGTTTTGAGAGAAAATGGCGCCGGTCAACGCATAGGGAGAGGTATTGTCACAGATCTCCAGTGTTTCTTCGAACTTGTCGTTATCATAAACATACACCGTCAACACGGGACCAAATATTTCTTCCTCCATGGTTCTAAAATGAGGGTCGTGCGCATGAACCAGCGTAGGTTCGATGAAATATCCTTCAGAGTCGTCGTACCCGCCGCCGAGAAGGATTTCAGCATCATCCGCATCTTTCGCAAAATCGATGTATTCAGTAATGCTGTCGAACGCTTTCTGATCGATGACCGCCGTCATAAAGTTTCGGAAGTCTTCGGCGGGTCCCATCTTAATCTTTTCTACTTCTGCGCTAAACTTGTCGCGAAATTCATCCCAGAGCGATTCTGGAATGTACATACGGGAGGCCGCCGAGCATTTTTGTCCTTGGAATTCGTAAGCGGCACGGAGTGCTGCTACTACCAAGGCATCAACATCTGCTTCTTCGTGGGCAAAGATGAAGTCTTTGCCGCCGGTTTCGCCCACGATGCGGGGATAGGTGTTATACATTTCAAGATTATCCGACATGCTTTTCCACAAGTGCTGGAACGTGCCGGTTGATCCGGTAAAATGCAGCCCCGAAAGATGTTCGCTTTCCAGAACGGGATTCCCAACATCAGCGCCGTTTCCGGGAAGGAAGTTTATGACTCCGTCAGGTAACCCTGCTTCCTGCAGAAGCTTCATCACAAAATAACTGGAGTACACTGAAGAAGTTGCCGGTTTCCAAATTGCCACATTGCCGCAGAGTGCGGGCGCCGTCGGCAGGTTTCCTGCAATTGAGGTAAAATTGAAAGGCGTTACTGCAAAAACAAAGCCTTCAAGCGGACGATATTCCGAACGGTTCCACATGCCTTGGGGCGAATCGGGCTGGCCTTGATAAATCTGTGTCAGATAGTAGGCGTTGAATCGGAAGAAATCCGCTAGTTCAGCCACGGCATCAATTTCGGATTGATAGGCGGTTTTGGACTGAGCCAGCATAGTGGCCGCATTTATTTTATATCTCCATGATCCGGAGAGGAGATCCGCCGCCTTTTTAAAGATTGCTACACGATCTTCCCACGGCATTTTAGCCCATTCTTTTCGTGCTTCAAGGGCCGACTCAATAGCCAGCTCTACTTCTTTGTCTCCACAGAGGTGTGTAGTACCCAGTTTGTGGCTGTGGTTATGCGGGACAACAACCTCCGCAGTGCGGTCTGTTTTCACTTCCTTTCCGCCGATGATAGCAGGAATTTCAATCTCTTGGTTTTTTAGCCGTTCTAATTCCTCTTTTAGCTTTGCTCGTTCGGGCGTTCCGGGGGCGTAAGAATATACCGGCTCATTTTCCGGTTCCCGGATTTCAAAAATTGCATTTGCCATAATTCTGGAGTGCTTTAATTTCGGATTTTTTGATATCAATAGCGTTCAATTTCGTGTGGGAAGGTACTAAATTTTTTGCAGATATAGCAGCGTGCCTGCTTAGTTAAATGCTAAAGGGGTTGCAAATCCTCACTAACTTTGTTCGCAGTCTTAAGAGCTGATAAAATACAGTCGGGTACCGATACTCCGCCGCGAAAACTTCCTTCGAGATAAAGTCCGGAGTGTTCCTGTTCGAACTCTTCCATCAGCGCAAGGAACCGATTATAGCCTACCTCATACTGCGGAATCGCCTTCTCCCAATATCGATCGTGCACAATCACCGGGTCACCTTGCAGCCCTATCAACTCATTGAGTTCCTGTAATATTATTGGAAGTAACTGTTTTTGGGATATTCTTGCCAGTTCCGGCTGTCGGGCGCCTCCAACAAAGCAAGTTAGCAGATGGTGGCGTTTCGGTGCCCGGCCGTGGAAAAGAGTGGAGGAAAACAAACTACCCAGAAAGCTCAGGTTTTCGACCTCCGGTGCAAGCATACCGAATCCATTCAACGGATGTGCAATTTGCTCCTTTCGGAATCCCAGCGCCAGCATTCGCATAGGCACATACGACAGATTAGTGAAGTCGTTTAACCGGCTGTCTTCAAAAATATCCCTAAGAGCAAATGCGGGCAGCGTAGAAATCAGATAGTCGTAAGAATGTTTGAAAGAATTTCCATTGGTTGTACCCGTGAGAACCCATTGGTCACCTTTTTTAGTGATACTGGTTATTTCGGTTGAGGTATGAATCTGACCGCGCAGTACCTTGGCCATCGCTTGAGGCAACTGTTGGAGTCCTTGTTTGAAGGAAATCAATGCTCGTCGGGAGGGGGAGGATTTATCTCTTTTTATGACGCTTTTAAAGAGGCTGCCGTGCTGCTGCTCCATTTCCCACAGCTTTGAAAAAGTGTGTTTGACCGAGAGCGATTTTGGGTCGCCGGCATAAATGCCTGAAACGAAGGGATTCACGGCATAATCCAGCGGCTCCTGTCCCAGTCGCCGGCTGATAAACCGGGCAATGGACTCATCCTGTTCCGCCGATTTTTCCACAAAAGGCTCTTTGAGTAACCTTATTTTGGCAGATGCTGAAAGAAGCGGGGTTCGAAGGAAATCCCAAAAAGAAAGTGGGGCGGCAACCGGGCTGTGATTCTTAATGATAAACCGTTTTTTTGCCTCCGTGTTGGCTTCGAGAACTTCGTCTTCGAGTTCCAGCTCGCTTAAAAGATTCCAAAGTTTATCGTCTTTAACCATCAGCGTATTGGGACCTTCTTCCACAAGCCAGTTTCCCTGCTGTGCCGTTTTGATGACACCGCCCACTTCTGAATCTTTTTCATGTACCGTAGCAGTGATTCCTTTTTGTGCTAATCCATAAGCTACACTCAACCCCGAAATACCCCCGCCGAGCACCCCAACCGATCGATTTTCATTAGTCATTGTGTGATAATTTCAATACTTTCTGCCACTTAATTAGAACTAATCTAAATTATTATAGTGCTTAACGTTACATTTAAACAATAGGCATTATATATAAATGACAAGTGAATAATAGCTATGAAAATGAATAATTATTTTACAGGGGCAATGATGGTGGTTGTATCATTGTTTATGCTGGTTTCTTGCGGTGAAACAACCGATGACGAACTTGTAGTATACTCTGGGAGAAGTCAGGCATTGGTAGGGCCATTGGTTGAAGATTTTAAAGAGCAGACGGGCATCAATATTGAGGTTCGCTACGGCAACGACGCCGAGTTGTTAGCGGTGATGAGTGAAGAGGGCGACCAAAGTCCCGCTGACATTTACTGGGCTAACACAACGGGAGCGCTGGCAAATGCATCCCAGGAAGGAAAGTTAGTGGCTCTTCCCGACTCGTTGACCTCCAAGCCGGATTCTTATACCTCCTCATCGGGAGAATGGGTGCCTGTGACGGTGCGATTTCGTGTGTTAGCGTACAATCCTCAGGCAGTTAATCCTGAAGATTTGCCGGGATCCGTGCTGGATCTTTCCGATTTAGAAGAATTTGAAGGCCGTGTTGGATGGACGCCTACCTATTCAAGTTTTTATGATTTCATGACAACGATGCGATTAGTAGAAGGAGAAGATACAGCCGCGGATTGGCTGGAAGGCATGAAGAGTTTGAATCCCAAAGCCTACAGCTCTAACACACCGATGGTGCAGGCAATTGCCGCCGGAGAGATCGACATTGCCCTGACAAATCACTATTATATTCTGCGTATGAAACATGGAGGGACAGGGGGACAATATGCGGATACGGATTCAGATTCGGATACTTCCATGGGTGAAGAAGAACTATACTCTGATGGAACAGTAGAAACTTATCATTTCTCTCCTGGAGATGTAGGAAACTTGGCCATGGTCACAGGAGCTGCTCAGTTGGTTACTGCAGATGATGCGGGGCAGGCCCAGCAGTTTTTAAGCTTTTTGCTCTCTCAACAGGCCCAGGAATTTGCTGCACAATCAGTACACGAGTATCCTGTAATTCGCGATGTAGAACTCCCGGAATATATGCTCGAAGCTGATGAAGCAATGGAGTTGAGTCCCGACTACGATTATGAACAGCTTAAGCAGCTCGAAGGTACACTTAATCTACTTCGAGAAGTGGGACTTATTTAAAGTTCTTTTCAGTTGAAGAAACTTAAGCCCTGTCAACTTTTGGCAGGGCTTTTTTTATTTATTTTAGAACTTAAAGACGAGGGTTAACTACATTGTTATAAATAGAGCCAAAGCTGAATTCGAGTCCAAAGCGCACTTCGTACGAATAAGAAGTAAGCCGTTGACGAAGGTTAAGCAATTGTTCTTCGTCGGTAATGTCTCCAGCAGGTATGGAAAGCTGGTTATTGATCCAAGCATATTCGCCAGAGATAT
>CAZYOD010000166.1:0-5535 GCA_964648635.1 uncultured Balneolaceae bacterium
GCAAATTTTAACTGTCATTAGACAGTTCGGGCTATGATTGGCGATTTTCCACTGTTATGGCGCAGGCGGCATGGAGAGGAGTGTATAAGCTGAGGATACCAGCTTGATCGCACTGTGGCCTAAAGTTTCTTTTCCAGTCGCTGACACCCATTGAGGAAAACCGACGGCGTTTCATCCGGCAAGCCAAAGCAGCTGCACCCTCAGAGAGGGTGGGAAGTCCTGATCGTCAAGTCACCTCAGATGTACAGGTGGCAATGAATGAACTTCGAGAATACAGGGCGTGGAAAGAGGGAGATGCCGAGCTATCTGAGCATTTCTGATCCGAATCGAAGTTACAATTCAAGAAACAAACCTGGCTTTCGAGAGTAGGGGTAGGTTATTTTTGAGGGAATTCTTTCTGTTGCAGGAACAACAAAAAATGATCATTTATATTGCAATAATAATAGCTATTAAAAATACATTTATTAATCCAATAACTATCCAGTATCGCCAGTGTACTAAGAAAGGCCATATTTTTTGTAAGCCCTCTTCTTTTGAGGTAAATTCGTTTTTATGGCCTTTATGGATACGATCATGACCTTTTCTTTGCATGACGCCCCATTCCATCTTACCCCTAAAATAAGAAAGTAAACCTTGTAGTCGCCACCAGGAATGGATTTGACGGTATCCAAGGTTCTCCACTATTGCGCCCCCTAAAAGTACTAATACATCTCCGACACCTGGATATTTGCGGAAGGTATATTCTTCCGCCAACACGGAAGAGATTGAAAGTATTATTCCCAACAGAACTGTTGCTATTAAAAATAGTACAGCAAACTCAAAGTAAACGATGCCAAGTAATAATTGCACCGCGAATAAAAGATAGCTGCCAATTTCAATAATGGGTCCGAGTAATTCGAAAATTAAGAAAAATGGAAGAACAACCATTCCCAGCAGTTTATGCGAAGGATTAAAGATCATACTTTTATGCTTGAACATACTATAGGCCAGCCCCTGCTGCCACCTGTTGCGTTGTCGTTGGAGGGTATTCCAGTCTGTGGGTGCTTCTGTCCAGCAGACCGGGTGCGACATATATTTAATACTGTAGGGAACATCATTTTTGCGATACCATTTGTGAAGCCTTAATACCATTTCGACATCCTCTCCTATTGTTTTATTATCATAACCACCAACGTTAATCAGGCTCTCTCTTTTAAAGATGCTGAAAGCCCCCGACATGATAAATAACCCGTTCAGGGTGTCGAATCCTACGCGACCAAATAAGTATGCACGAAGATATTCTACCGCTTGAATCACTTCCAGGACAGTACGAGGTGTAGATATCTGTTTTATTCGCCCATTTTCAATTTTACAGCCGTTGGCCAATCGTACAATACCACCCACAGCAATGGTATTTTCATCCTCCGAAAAGGCGATCAATAATTTATTGAGAACATCGGGTTCCAACAGAGAATCGCTGTCTACAGAACATACCAGCTCCTTACGGGCTGCATTTATTCCTGCATTAAGGGCATCAGATTTACTGCCTCGCTGTTTATCAATAACAATAAGGTTGTCAAACTTCTCAGAACCGTAAACAGCGTTATTCGGTTGTTGTTTAATCACTTTAGGTATCACCCGATCTAACTCAAAAAGTTCAAAATGATCTATAAGACATTTCATCGTTTGATCAGTACTACCATCATTGATGACAATTACTTCAAAGTCATGGAACTGTACTTGTAACAGTGATTGTACCGAAGAAATAATATTTTCTTCTTCGTTATAGGCCGGAACAATTATAGAAGTGGATTTGTATTGATCTGATTCATATTGGCCGGTTAGCTGAAATGTTTTCATCAATTTTGACTGAGTACGAATTTTTATCAAAGAAAGGCCGAGCAAAAACAGGTAAAACCCATTTATAGAGAAAAAGTACAGTAGAATGCCAAAATTTAATAAATCTAGTAAGCCGCCCATGTGCTAAGAAACCCTAAAGATGTGATTGTACTTTCTGCGTCTCTTTTTTTATCTCGAAAAAGATATTCTCTGTAGATATAGTTTTGGTATGTGCCAGATGCTCTAACAAATCGTCAACCACTCCTCCCGCATTTGATAATGCCAGCGCAGCTTCATACCGTACTTCATAACTACTGTCAAGGAGTAGAGGTACAATTTCACGATGATCCTTTTCCGTACCGAATTTTCCTAACGCAAAAGCACAAGTTTGCCTGATGGAAGGGTGAGGACTTTCCTCAGCCAATTCTCGAATAAGGGGTGCTCCTGTTACATAGTAGAGTTTACCAAGAGCTCGTATACATTCGGCTATAACTTTGGGGTCTCCTTTTTCTTGTGTCAGAATAATAAGATAACTGTACAATGCGTCAGCTTGTTCAAGATAACCAAATTGGGAGACGCAACGTAGCAGTGCAATTTTTAAATTCGCTTCAAGATCGTCTCGAAACAATAGTGATGAAACCAACTTGGATTCTTTATCCGTTTGTTCGAGCTCCGGGCGATGGTATTCGTGCAAAATTTCCATAAAGGAATGCAGGGTAGCATCAGATCTTTGAACATATTTTTTAATTGCTTTCCTGCGCACATTAACATTGGTGGAACGCATAAGTACAGATGTAGATGCATGGGCCAGCATGAATGATTTCCGATCGATATATTTCCAAAGTTGGTCGGCAATTTCGTCCGGAAGAGAATGAAAATGACGAAAGTAGTTAAGAGCATCCAATTTTTTGTACTCTGAAAAAGTACGTAGATATTTTTGATAGGCATTGAATAGCAAGTCTATTTTCAGTAAGTCCTGCAACTGTTCTTTGTAGGATCCTTTCAAATCTTTAATTAACTCATATAAAATCTCTTGAAATGAAAGAGCAGTGGACCAATTGTCATTTAAATAAGAGGTTATTTCATTTTTTGAGGCTTCACCTTCCACATATCTAAAGACCAAGGAAAGAATTTCTTTCTGATAGTCGGTCCGATACTTCTCTTCCCAGCTATTAATAAATCTCCTGCCCACAGCTAATAGAACCACTGATATAGTAATGAAAGCCAACACACTAGTTAGATTGTAAAGCAACTCATAGCTAATAAGCATCTTAATGATAGTTATATATTAATTTTGAAGGCTAACCAATCAATCTTACTACCCTCATCAAAAGTTCTTCTACTGAAAAGGGCTTCGTCATATATTCATCAGCCTGAAGATCAAACCCAGTTTTTACATCTTTTTCCTGTCCTTTGGATGTGAGTATTAAAACTTTCATATCCTTCATGGACTCCCTTTTACGCAGTTCTCTCAATATTCCAAACCCATCCATTTCGGGAAGCATGATATCCAGAATAAGCAATTCAGGATTCTGCTCAATCGCCAGGGCTAAGCCTTCTTTTCCATTCCCGGTTTTTTTGACTGAATAGCCTTTCTGTTCTAATTTGAGTCCCATGGTATAAGATAACACCATATTATCTTCAACAATTAAAATATCTGCTACCTCTTTCTGTGATGTATTCTTAGCTGATTGTGACATTAGCAGTCCCCCTTGAATAAATTTATTTACCTAATAGTAACCTAAAAGCAACTATCTGAATAATACTGGTTACCAAGCTTATAAAAATTGTAATAAATTATCTATAGATAAATAGATCTTAATCTTGACAAGATAAGCTTAACGGCTGTCGGTTAGTCTTCATTAATTTCTAAACCTATAGAATTTTGATTTCTCCATAAAAAAAGCCCCGTAGGCAACGGCGGTTGCCAACAAGCAGCCGATGCATAGCAGAAAGTGTTTGATTTCATAACGGCTAGAATTAGCCGCGGGCAGTTATGGACCCGCCTTAAAAGAAATTCAAAAAATTTTGTAAGGATTGGCCTCCTTATCGGTCTTACTTACTTATAACCCCCAGCCTATAGGAGGTGGCTATGATTATAGCCGATATAACATATTCTCTGCAGGAAAGGTTGTCGGAAGAAGAGGCAATAAAGTTCTGGGTATGGAGATATTACATCCAGCTATTGGATATTTCGGCATTCCCAAAATAAAGAGAGATTAATCAAGAATGTTACAAAAATACTAGTAGAAGTTATGAACAAACGTTTATTTCACTCGTTAGCACAACAGCTGAAACACAAAGTGTTTTTCATCACTGATGTTGGCAAACCGTACTACGATAGTGAAAATGAATTGAAAATCCTTGATTTCAATTATAAGGGGCAAGAATGTCATCTTCTCCTTAACGGTAGCATCAAATTAAAAACACAACAACACGAGAAGGAAATAGGCTCATACCAAGAGTTAGTCAATGGACTCAGGCATTCCGTTGCTAACCCTCGTGTAAATACATAGACTACTTAGTTAACTTAGGTAGCTTCTTTGACTGCATATTGTACAACTTCAGGGAGCTCCTCCTTGAAATTAAATGATTTTAGAACCGCATAAGAGCTAGTTGAGATTACTTAAATGACTTTAGAAGGTGGTGGATATTGGAGGAGTACCTATTTCTGAAGGAGGAAATTCTAATTGCTATTTCTTTCGGACACTATTCGAACTCATGGAGGATATAGGACCCACTCTAAATACCCGAAGGTACCTTCGTCGGAGCACGGAATTGGTTTTGAATAAGCTACAGTTCCTTTTTCGGCGATTTAAATCTTAGCTACTGATGATGCTTGGCAATAGTTTCATCACTTAATTCAAGAAATCGGGCTGCATTATTATAGAGGATATCCCTCGTTTCCTCTTCCGATAAGAAGGGGGTTTCCCGGACCGTTTTGATGGCCAGATCAATAGCACCAGGCCAGATCATTTGATCCGTTCCGAACATAATTCTTTTTCCGAAACCCGCATCCATTAAATCCTTTAGTGCAGAATAATATGAATTCCTTGGAAGTGCCCAGGCAAGAACTCCTATATCAACATATAGGTTCGGATATATATACATCAGGGCAATTGTTTCTGAAATGTAGGGCCAGCCTGCATGAGCAAGAAAAGCTCTCAGGTTGGAATATTTTACCAATACAGGCTCAAAAAGCGTTGGCTTTCCAAGCGTTGTCCTAAATTTAGGTGCAAAGGAATGCGGCCCACCGGGAGGGCCTAATCCTGTGTGGAGACAAACGGGTATATTATTTTCTTCGGCAATTTTATAGTACGGTTCAATTCGTGGATCATCCGGACTTACACCAAAATATTGAAAACCTAATTCTCCGAATATCTCGATGACACCGTTATTATTGAGTATTTTCAAAGAATCAGGACTAACAATGGGCATACCCTTATCGTTTGTTTGAATACCGCCGATAAATGCATCCGGTTTGGCTTGCTTCCATGTTTTTACCGCATTTAATGAGGTACTGCTAGTAAGGGCTAAAACAACATTGTTTTTATTCATTTGCAACAAAACCTGTTGCAGATGTTTTTCTGCATCCTCGGGCGACTTCAATGACTGGGCTTCCTTTTCCCCGGTCCACGATGCAGGAATTCCAGGTCGAATCTCATCATAAGCATGAAGGTGAATATCTATAATGGGAAGATTATTTACTTGGGCAAA
>CAZYOD010000167.1:0-3349 GCA_964648635.1 uncultured Balneolaceae bacterium
CTTTAACAACTTCCTGGATTTTAGGGATACGAGTAGATCCACCAACCAAGATAACTTGATCGATGTCATTTTTGCTCAACTCAGCATCTTTAAGTGCTTTCTTGCACGGATCAATTGTTTTTTGAACCAGATCGTCAATCAGCTTTTCAAACTGTGAACGGCTGATATCCACATTCAAATGCTTGGGACCTGAATCCGTAGCCGTAATAAATGGTAGGTTCACGTTTGTTTTTTGTGAACTGGAGAGCTCAATCTTTGCTTTCTCAGCAGCATCTTTCAGTCGCTGCATTGCCATTGGATCTTCACGCAGATCGATACCTTCATCTTTCTTGAACTCTTTGGCCAAGTGGTCAATCAGACGAGAGTCAAAGTCGTCTCCACCGAGGTGCGTATCACCGCTTGTGGATTTTACCTCGAAAACACCGTCACCTAAGTCCAAAATAGAGATATCAAACGTACCTCCACCTAAGTCGTAAACGGCGATTGTTTGGTCTTGATCCTTTTTGTCAAGACCGTATGCCAACGAAGCTGCCGTCGGCTCGTTAATAATTCGTTTAACATCCAAGCCTGCAATGTCACCGGCCTCTTGTGTAGCTTTACGCTGCGCATCGTTAAAATAAGCCGGAACAGTAATAACCGCTTCTGTTACTTTTTCTCCCAAATACTCTTCAGCCGTCTGCTTCATTTTCTGAAGCACCATTGCAGAAATCTCCTGTGGAGCATATTTGCGATCTTCAATCTTAACGCGAGCGGTATCATCATCGCCTTTTACAATTTTATAAGACGCTTGTTTGGCCTCTTCCTCCACTTCATTGAAGAGACGTCCCATAAAACGTTTAATTGAAGAAACCGTTTTTTCCGGATTAGTAATAGCCTGCCGTTTAGCAGGTGCACCAACAAGGCGCTCACCGTCTTTGGAAAAAGCCACAACCGATGGGGTTGTTCGGCCACCTTCTGAATTTTGAATTACAGTAGGTTCATTACCCTCCATAACAGCAACGCAGGAGTTGGTAGTACCTAAGTCAATTCCTATGATCTTTCCCATAATGTTATTCTATGATTTTTATTTCGTGGTTAATTCTCTTTGTATAAATTCTTGGTTTGTGATGCTGAAACAATTCAGCCTATAATCACTTTATCGGAATAGACTCGGCATCATTGAGTACATCCGATTTTGGCATTGTAATTGTTAATACACCGTTTCTGAATACTGCGTCAGTTTCGGCCGTATTGACATTTTCAGGCAGCGCAAACGAACGTGAAAACACACCCGTTGCACGCTCCTGTCGACGAAAAACCTCAGAATCGCTTAACTCCTCGGCACGTTCGCCCTTCACCGTTAAAACATGCTCTTTGAGAGCAATATTAATTTCCTTTTTTGACATTCCGGGTAAATCCAATTTAATAATGAATGTTTCATCACTTTCAATAATATCGCAAACGGGTCTAAAATCGTGCCCTTTATCTTCCAGAGGGACAATCCGTTCAACAAAATCCTGGATATCTTTACCCAGCTTGGTTAACTGTCTTTCTATATCTATTGCAAATTCGTTCATGGATTTACCCATTTATTTGAAATTCACTTTTATATGAGCAATCATGATGCCAAGCTTTATATGGTTTCATAATTATGACGTATTGACATTATTACGTCAGCAATGAAAGGTAATTGTCAGAATTGCGGAGAAGGGGATCAATTCGTCAGATGAGAAAGATCGTCCCAGAAAGAAGGGTAAGAAATGGCAGTACATTCCGCATCAGCAATAGTAGAAGGGTGATCTCCCATCATACCTAAAACAGCTGCCGACATGGCAATGCGATGATCATGGAAACTATCAAACTCAGCAGGTTGCGGCTTGAATCCCGGATCGCCATATATTTCCAGACCGTCTTTAAACTCAGTAAAATCAGCACCTGCCTTTCTCATCATATCAACAAGGGCATTTAGGCGGTCCGTTTCTTTATGACGCAACTCTTCCGCTCCGGATATCCGGGAGGTGCCATCAGCAAAAAGCATAGCAACAGCTAAAATTGGAATTTCATCAATACAGTTCGGCACTATTTCTTCTGTGATATCAACAGGTTGTAACTGAGATGTGGAGACAGCCAGATCAGCTACCGGTTCGGGACCTTCTTTACGACGGTTTTCAATAGAAATATCCGCACCCATTCTTTGAAGGATTTCCAGTGCACCGATACGAGTGGGATTTATTCCTATAGCAGGCAACTCAATTTCTGCATCGGGATAAACTGCGCCTGCCACTAACCAAAAAGCTGCTGCCGAAAAATCGTTGGGAATTCGATACGACTGTTCGGGAATTTTGACTTTTCGGTTTGAAGAAATTATCGTCTCTCCATTTTCTTTTCGGATGGGAAGCTGTAACAGCCGTTCAGTGTGATCGCGGCTGGGTAAGGTTTCAACGACTTCGGTATCCTTATCCCCAAATAAACCCGACAGCAAAACGCATGATTTCAGCTGAGCACTCGGAATGGGCAATGGAAAGTACAGCGGGCGAACCGCTTCTTTTCGACTGATATGAAGCGGAGAAAAATCGTTATCGCGGGCATCAATCCGGGCGCCCATCTGGGTCAGTGGGTCAATAATACGCTTCATTGTACGGGATGAAAGTGACTCATCTCCGATGAGTTTCGCTGTAACTCCGCTCCCCGCGATAATTCCACTTAGTAGACGCATCGTCGTTCCGGAATTGCCGCAATCCAACTCTCCGTCAGGTTCAGAATATCCGTCGCGCCCTACTCCCCCAACTATAATAGTTCGGTCGACATCATTTTTCTCGGTGATGTTAACACCCAGTTTTCGCAAGCAATGAAGCGTACTGTGGGGATCGGCCGCCTCAGAAAAGTTCCGAATTGTTGATTCGCCTTTGTGGAGCGATGCAAACATCGCCGATCGGTGAGAAATCGATTTATCAGCCGGCAATGTAATGGTTCCTCGTAAAGACTGCACCGGAGTTACTTCTTGATTCATACCCTATTGGTTGTCGAGTAATTTTTGTGCTTCTTTTGCCTGCGCAGTACCGGGATATTCCTCAACTAATGTATTGAGTTCTGATCGGGCTTCGCCGGATTGACCCAATTGTATATAGCTCTCAGCTTTTTTCAGCAGAGCTTTTGCCACCCATTCATCATGAGCTTCATACAAAATATTCACATTAGAAAAGGCTTTCACCGCGTCTTCATGTTCTCCCTGCTGCTGATTTACAATACCCAACAGGTATTGTGCTTCGGCCCCAACCTCAGTCGTATTGGCCTCGGCTATAAGTGTCAGCATATCTTCGGCGTTTTGATAATTCCCCTTTTCAATTGCTACTTTTGCCAATCCTACTTC
>CAZYOD010000167.1:3449-5502 GCA_964648635.1 uncultured Balneolaceae bacterium
TCTGCTCATAGGCATTGGCCAAATTGAAGTGCGCATCGGGCAGTAGTTCCTGATTATTGGTTATCCGGATGTACTGCTGGAATTCATCAATAGCCGCTTGATAATCGCCGGATTGCATTCGGTTATCGGCCTGACGAAATCGCAATCGATCGGCCATCGATGTCTGTGGGTGATCAGCCAGAAAACTTTCCAAAATAGCCGAGCTTGAATCAGCCTGACCGGCAGATAGCTGCGCATACTGGATTCCGTTTACAGCTTCAATAATATACTCACTCTTCGGATACTCCTGCATTACCTCTTTATAAGCGGCAATTGCTTGTTCATAATCACCGGCGTTATAGTAGGTATCACCAATATTATATTGTGCACGGGCTGCCCAAGTGGTATTAGGATATTTTTCTATAACCGTTTGAAATTCTTCAACAGCCTGAGTGTAATTCCCGGTATTCAGATAAATATAAGCGATGTTATACTGGCCCTGTTCGCGCAGCCGGCTGTAGGGATAAATCCGCAGAAACTTTCGAAATGTAGTTACCGCTTCGTATGTATTTTCGGCCCGGTAATGACTGTTGGCAATCTGAAACATCGCATAATCACCGCCGGGTTCGGCTCCAATAGCCTGCTGGTAATACGAAATGGCATTGGAATAATCCCCGATGGCATAATAAGCATCCCCGATACGCAGCTGGGTATCGGTCTCATAAGGATACAGTGCCACTTCGGGTGCTTCATATTCTTCCTGAAACGTCACCAGCGGATCAATAGCCTTTTCATATTCTCCATTTTTAAAATAGCTCCATCCAAGCGAATAATTGGCAGCACCAACCAGTTCGTGCTCTGGGTATTGCTTGATAAACTGCGCGAACTGTGAAGCAGCTGGTCCGTAATTCCGTAGATTATAATAGGCATCGGCACTCCAAAACAACGCTTCCTTACCCAATTCACTATCAGGATCTTCGTCATGGATAGTCGCAAAAATAGGCTGTGCCTCTCTGTATGCCTGATTACTATACTGCACCCACGCTTTCTGAAAACGTGCTTGGCGCTTGATGGCCGGATCCACGTCGGTGACCTTCTCGGCTGCATCAAAGGCCTGCAATGCTCGCGTAAACTCTTTATTGGCAAAATAAGCTTCACCGAGTAACGTATACACTTTGCCTTTCCATTTGAGTTCGCTATCGCTGCGAACCAGCGGAAGCAGTACTTCAATAGCTTCGGTATACCGGCCCATTTCATAGGCCGTAATAGCCCATTCGTAATAGGCCTGCTCTACCCACAATCCTTCCTGAAAACGTTCTCCAAACGAACGAAAAGTCTCCAACGATTCAACATAACGCGATCCAAGCTTCTCATTCACAGCTTTGTAGTACAGGGCTTTTCGTGCAATTTCATCTCTTCCTTCAGCCGCTTTTTCAAATTCATCCGAAGCCCAGTGATAAATTTCCTGTTTGTGATACACCCATCCTAATCCATAATGTGCAGCGCGTTCTTCGTCCGTGCCCTTTGTTAAGTTGATGTACTGCAGGTAATACTGAGAGGCTTCATCATAATTGCCAAGGTAGTTGTAACTTTCAGCAATAAGATAAACAGCTTTGGACTTATGCTTCCCTTCAAGATGAGACATCGAATTTTTAAATGACTTGATAGCCTCATTATACTTTCCCTGCTGATAATAAGACTCTCCCAAAGCCGTGCCTACCCGACGTGTCATTTCATTTTGGGGATAGCGGTCTTTCAGAACTTCAAAAGCAACTGTGGCGGAGTCATACTTTTGTTCGCTGAGATACAATCGACCGCGTGCATATAAAGCTTTGGGTGCCCATTCAGAACGAGGATATTCATCCGCAAGCGTTAGAAAAAAGTGGCGCGCCCTGTTATTGCTGCTGTCTGCTGCAGCTGCTTCGGCCATTCGATAATGGGTCCGGGCAGCTTCTTTATTATTTAAACCTAACTTTAAAGCGCGGGCATAATACTCTTCGGCTTGTTGGTAATTATTCAGTTGATTGGCTTTCTGCCCCAACTCAAACAACAGCTTTGAAGAAAAATCCGAGTA
>CAZYOD010000168.1:0-5467 GCA_964648635.1 uncultured Balneolaceae bacterium
TCGGAGAACTGCTGGGTGGAAAAAATTCAGATCAGGCTATGCGCTCGGCAATAGGTTCCTTTATGGGATTTCTTGCGAGCACCATCCTTAAAGTGATTGCCAGTGGTATGATGGGATATTACTTCTTCATGAATATCTAAACAGTAGAATTGTAATGAGTGAGGGATTTTTGTATTTGTATAATACTTAATTTTCAAAAAGCTACTGAGAAATGTTACCCTCATTACGTTTACGGTCTTCGAGTTTCTTAACTATTGCGATGTGGTTACTCACCCTGATTCTTGTTTCCTCCTGTTACAGTCAGCCGACTAACCATAACATTAATATTTTGAAAGGCGCAACGCTCTTTGACGGAACAGGATCCGAAGCAATCAAGAATAGCGTTGTGGTTATAGGGGGTGACAGGATTAAATGCGTAGGTACAGAAGATGATTGTAACATTCCTTCTGGGGTAGATGTAACTGATGTATCAGGAAAATTTATAACACCGGGACTGATTGATGCTCATGTCCATTTTTTTCAGACGGCCTTTTTTGATAGCCGTCCGGATGCGTTGGATCTCCGCGATACCTATCCATTTATGGAAGTAGCGGCCTATCAAAAACAACATCCCGAGCGGTATTATAATGCCTATTTATGTTCCGGGATTACCGGCGTTTATGATGTAGGGGGATTTACCTGGTCAATTGATTTTCAGGAGGCTGCCGAAAGTAATCCGAATGCACCGCATGTAGCCGCGGCCGGCCCGCTTATCACTCCCTCTGATCTGGATATTTTCAATACGCCTGCTGATAAGGTGTTGGTGAACCTCGACTCCGAAGAAACAGGCAGGGAAATTGTTGAATATCTGTCGGCGCTGGGATCAACAGGCATTAAATTATGGCAGTTGGATCTTGGGAAGGAATATATGAGCAGGGTTAAAGCCGTTAGCGAAGAGGCCAAAAAACAAAATAAGTCATTAATCGCACATGCTACCTCGCTGGATCAGGCAAAAGCGGCCGTTGAACACGGCACACAGCTGCTTGTCCACAGCGTATCGGATACTCTGGTTGATGAGGAGTTCATCCAAAGCGCTAAGGAAAAAGGGACCATTTATACACCCACGCTTATTGTAGGAAGCGGTTATATGCTGGCATATCGTGCCGCGGCGGGTATAGCCCCATATCAATTTGATGATCCTAATGGCTGTGTGGATTCAAAAACGCGGAAGCTACTATCAAATGCTTCTCAATTTAAAGATCATCCTTCGTTTACGGATGAATTCAAAGAGCGCATGGAAACATTTGACCCCGATAAGGACAGGGTGAGCAAAACAGATTTGGGAAACCTGAAAAAAGTATACGAGGCAGGAATTCCGATTGCAGTGGGTACTGATGCGGGCAACCCGGGAACGGTACACGGACCTTCTATTTATGAGGAGATGGAGGCCATGCAGCGTGCCGGCATCTCTGCCAAAGACTTGATTGTTATGGCGACGCAAAATGGTGCAAAAGCGATGCAACGCGAAGATGACTTTGGGACGCTGGAATCGGGTAAGATGGCCAATCTAATCATTTTGGAAGAAAATCCGGGGGAAGACATTTCCAACATGAGATCTATCAGCCAAACGATGATCAAAGGAGAGCTAAAAGAGGTCTGGAGTATTGTAAATAACTAAATATACTTTATTGAAAACGCTTAATTAGTTACTTCTGAAAGATGATTACTCGATCATCGGGAAAATCCAGCGAGGCATTCCACCGGTCGGCCAGCCACTGAAACGTATCTTTGGCATAAAAAGTGACGTGGGTTTCATCCAGTCGGTAGTGCCAGTCGGAAAAAAACTGCTTATCGTCTTTGGCGATTTTAGTCATAATACCGAGGTATCCGCCGGGACGCAGGCATCCCCAGAGCCGTTCCAGTTCTTTTCCCGGCTGAAAAAGATGTTCAACTACTTCCGTTGCCGTGATAAAATCGTAGGTTTCATCAAATACGGATTCATCATCAGCATAAAAAGGATCGTAAATGCACATTTTGTGGCCGGCTTCCTCGAACATCAAGTTAAGGGTGGGCCCCGGACCCGAACCAAAATCCAGTCCGTAACTGTTGGGTTGCAACAGTTCATTTAGGGGATGGAAGAGCTGCCCCAGAAATTTACGGTAGCCTTCGTCTTCAGGATTATTTTCGTGGGTGTCGTAGCGGGCGAACTCATCATCCCGCGATGGGCGATCTTTGGGCGGGACAAATATCAGCCGGCAGAGTTGACATTGGTAGTAATCTGAAGCGTAGTGCTTGGAAGTATCTTCAAAAAAATGTTCGATGTCAGTGCTTTTGCAGAGGATGCAAGATTCAGGAACCAATTGTTATTCTTTTTGATGTGATAAAGTAGATCTTAAGATAAAAAAATCAGAGTTGGGATGAGCCACAAGTCATCGTATTTTTAGCATGAATTAATAACAAAAGTGCAGACCAGTGAAGATCACCATTAACCGGCTATATAAGGATTTATCACACAGCATCTCCGGGCTGAAGGATGATAAATCCACTATAACCCAATCCAGAAAAATTGTTGAAAATGCGCTGGACCGCGACGAGCCCATGTACGGTATCAACACCGGCTTCGGGGCGCTGGCCAACAAGCGGGTTAGCGATGAGCAGCTCAAGCAGCTCCAGCGTAATTTAATACTGTCGCATTCGGTGGGGGTTGGCGATTTAATCCCCAAAGATATTTCCCGATTGATGCTGCAGTTGAAAATACATGCGCTTGGACTGGGCAATTCGGGAATTTCGGAAGAGACGTTTGACCGCCTGCTCTATTTTTGGGAGCATGAATTGATCCCGGCAGTGCCTGAAAAAGGAAGTGTAGGAGCCTCAGGAGACCTGGCGCCGCTGGCCCACATGTCGCTCCCCCTTTTGGGATACGGTCTGTTTTGGAATGCGGATGGCACCGACACCATCCCCGCCGAGAAAGTGCTCGAGGAACACGACCTGAGACCCATTGATCTGCAGGCTAAGGACGGCTTATCACTGATTAACGGCACGCAGCTGATGGGGGCGTATGGTGCATATGTTCTGGAGAAATCGCAAAGCTTGATGAAAGCCGCCGACCTGATCGCAGCAATGAGTCTTGAAGCGTTGCAGGGAAGCATCAAACCGTTTGATGAGCGAATCCACAACATTCGTCCCCATAATGGACAGCAGGAAGTCGCCCGGAATATCTGTGAATTATTAGTGAACAGCGAGATCCTGGAGTCGCACCGCCACTGCGGAAAAGTGCAGGATCCGTACTGTCTGCGATGTGTGCCGCAGGTGCATGGCGCCAGCCGCGACGGACTGCGTTACTGCCGTGAGGTAGTCGAAACTGAGCTGAATTCGGTAACTGACAATCCGCTGGTATTTGAAAACGGGGATATTATCAGCGGCGGAAATTTTCACGGACAACCCTTGGCCCTGGCATTGGATCACGCCAAAATTTCCCTGGCTGAGTTTGCCAGCATTTCCGAGCGAAGAACATATTTGTTACTTGAAGGGCATGACGGGCTACCGGAGCTTCTGATGGAGGAGACCGGCATTAACTCCGGATTTATGATCCCGCAGTACACTTCGGCTGCGTTAGTTTCCGAAAACAAGGTGTTGTGTCATCCCTCGTCGGTTGATTCCATTCCCACCAGCCTGGGACAGGAAGATCACGTGAGCATGGGCAGTATCAGCGCGCTAAAATTGCTGGAGGTTTATCAGAATGTGGAGCAAGTGCTGGCAATTGAGTTATTTACCGCGGCGCAGGCACTGGACTTTCGAAAACCGTTGCGTCCCGGTCGCGGAGTGGAAATTGCCCACGACTTTGTCCGCAATGCTATTCCTCACGCTGCTACCGATCACTACTTTAAGGATGATATCAATAAGGCCGTAAAATTGCTGCAGGATCGGGAATGGGTCAATGAGGTGGAAAAAGAATTGGGACCTCTTAGTTAATCCCGCCTTATATTTAATGCAACTATCTGACCCGTTGCAGGTTAGAATAGTCATCCTCCCAAATCAGAGGGCGGGGAAAAGTGATAACAAAAGCATCGGAATATTCATCGGATAATATTTTACTTATGTTCTTTGCCTTTTCCTGGTTGTCGAACTCCCCAATAAGTACCTGATAAAATTTATCCCGCTGCGTAATCATTACTTGTTTATCAGGATTTTTTAATTGGCTGCCAATGTGTGAAATTGTCTCCTTGCGTACTTCCTGAACTGAACCCAACCGGTGCGAAGCAAATATTTGAACATAGTGACCTTGAGAAATAGACACAGCTGAATTGCTGTTTTTGTCTTGAACAGGTGGTTGTGAGCTGCTCGTCTTAAGTTGTTGGGTATTATCCATTGAAGTTTCAAGCTGATTCACCCGGTCTGCCAAGCGATTGATTGTTTCTGAATTTTCGTTTTGTCCGATCTTTTGTTCCAGGTGATTTACTTTTTGTTTTAACTGCTTAACCTCTTTAGTGTTGGCAATAAAACTATTGTATTGAGAAGGAGAGATTTCAACAGGGGCTGGTCGCCAAGAAGGATGGGAAGCTTGTTGTTTTCCGGATGAGAAGTTTATTCGGATTCCACCTGTAAGTGTGCTTAATAAGTCGGCCTTAAATCCCGTATTTTTGTTGTCTATAGTATTTTTAGCCAGATGATATTCGTAGTGACCAAAGATATCAATGTTTTTTGTGGTCTTTATAGCTATACCCGCTCCCATATTATAGCTGGTGCCATGATTATTAAAAGCTTCCGAAGATGATTCATAGGAATAAAAATCGTATCCAACGCCTGCGCTGAGATAGGGATTTACTGTCTTGGTTAACCTGTTAAGAGAAAAGACCTGATTTAAGTTAATGATGTTTTTTAGGGAAGCAGTATTTAGTGTGGTCACAAAACTTCCATCCTCTCCCCGAATGTTTGAGTATTTATAGCCCGCCTCCAAGGTCCAGGCAGGGGTGATTGCATATTGCATACCAGCTCCAAAGGCAGGGGTCGTTTCCGTGAGTTTACTAAGATTACTCCGCATTATTGGGATCCCCTGTGCAGATTTAAAATCTCCAAAATTGGCACCACCCTGGATTGTTAGGCTGAAACGGTTTAAGGATTGATTCTGTCCATGCGAAATACTGAAAAAAGCAGATACAGAAAGAAATAAGAATGTTGTAAACAGTCGAATAGTTATCGATTTATACCCCATGCCAACGTATTAATAATAATATTATAGAATTTTGGAATTCAGCATTATATAAAATGGGCAACAGTTCTGAAAATCTTTTCCCCTTGATCAGCTCAGAGAAGCATAACAGACTTGGAAGATCTATTGATACCTGCCATTTTAGGATGTTGTGTTAACATCTAATTTTGGTAAATTATTTCTATGCCCATACTGAAAAACATCGGCTATTTAGCCACCTGTAAAGACGAAGGCGGCCAGGGGGAGACCCATCCCATAAAAAACGCTGCAATTGCATGG